>NZ_JBHLZP010000356.1:0-11943 GCF_042429965.1 Actinoallomurus acaciae | reverse complement strand
GCGGCCCTGCCGGCCTGCGTTCCGTCCGCCGCCCTGGCGCCCGCCACCGCCCTGGCGTCGTCCGCCGCCGTCGCGCCGGCTCTCGCCCGGCTTGCGCCGTTCGGCCTCGTCGTCGAGCCGGAGGGTGAGCGAGATCCGCGCCCGCGGGATGTCGACGTCGAGCACCTTGACCCGGACGATGTCATTGGGCTTGACGACGTCGCGCGGGTCCTTGACGAACGTCTTGGACATCGCCGACACGTGCACGAGCCCGTCCTGGTGCACGCCGACGTCGACGAACGCGCCGAACGCCGCGACGTTCGTGACCACGCCCTCGAGGATCATGCCGGGCTCGAGATCGGCGATCTTGTCCACGCCCTCCTTGAAGGTCGCGGTCTTGAACGCCGGACGCGGGTCGCGGCCCGGCTTGTCCAGCTCCCTGAGGATGTCGGTGATCGTCGGCAGGCCGAACGTGCCGTCGACGAAGTCCTCCGGTCGTACCGTCCGCAGCGCCTTGGTGTTGCCGATGAGCGCCGAGACGTCGCCGCCGTCCTGCTTCAGCCCGGTCGACTCGAACATCCGGTGGACCAGGGCGTACGCCTCGGGGTGCACGCTGGAGCCGTCGAGCGGGTCGTCGCCGCCCTGGATGCGAAGGAAGCCCGCGCACTGCTCGTACGCCTTGGGGCCCAGCCGCGGCACCTCCTTCAGCGCGTTCCGTGACCGGAACGGGCCGTTGGCGTCGCGGTGGAGGACGATGTTCTCGGCGAGCCCCGAGCCGATGCCCGACACCCGCGTCAGCAGCGGCACCGAGGCCGTGTTGAGGTCGACGCCGACCGCGTTCACGCAGTCTTCCACGACCGCGTCGAGTGAGCGGGAGAGCTTGGTCTCCGACACGTCGTGCTGGTACTGGCCGACGCCGATCGACTTGGGGTCGATCTTGACCAGCTCGGCGAGGGGGTCCTGCAACCGGCGGGCGATCGAGACGGCGCCGCGCAGCGAGACGTCCATGCCCGGCAGTTCCTGCGAGGCGTACTGCGAGGCGGAGTACACCGACGCCCCGGCCTCCGACACCATGATCTTGGTGAGCCCCGGCATCAGCTTGATCAGGTCAGCGGCGAGCTGGTCGGTCTCGCGCGAGGCGGTGCCGTTGCCGATCGCGATCAGGTCGACACCGTGCCGCTGGGCGAGCTTGCCGAGCGTGGCGAGCGCCTCGTCCCAGCGGCCCTGCGGCTTGTGCGGGTAGATCGTCTCGGTGGCCACGACCTTGCCGGTGGAGTCCACGACCGCGACCTTGACGCCCGTACGGAAGCCCGGGTCCAGGCCCATCGTGGTACGGGTGCCGGCGGGCGCGGCGAGCAGCAGGTCGCGCAGGTTCGCCGCGAAGACGCGCACCGCCTCGTCCTCGGCCTCCTGCCGCAGGCGCAGCCGCAGGTCCAGATCGAGCCGGACGAGGATGCGCGTGCGCCAGGCCCACCGCACCGTCTCGGCCAGCCACCGGCTGCTCAGCGGTACTTCGAACCGCCGCGCGATCGACCGCTCGTACGCGGTGACCTCGCCGTCCTCCTCCTCCGGCGTCAGGGTGAGGTCGAGGACCTCCTCCTTCTCGCCGCGGTACAGCGCGAGGATGCGGTGCGACGGCAGCTTCGTCAGGGGCTCGGCGAAGTCGAAGTAGTCGGAGAACTTCGCGCCGGCCTCCTCCTTGCCCTCCCGTACGCGCGAGACCATCTGCCCCTTGGACCAGAGGCGCTCGCGCAGGTCGCCGATGAGGTCGGCGTCCTCGGCGAACCGCTCGACCAGGATCGCGCGGGCGCCCTCCAGCGCCGCCGCGGCGTCCAGGTCGTCCTTGACGAACGGCTCGGCCGCCGCCTGCGGGTCCAGCGACGGGTCGGCGAGCAGCTGGTCGGCGAGCGGCTCGAGGCCGGCCTCGCGGGCGATCTGCGCCTTGGTGCGCCGCTTGGGCTTGTACGGCAGGTAGATGTCCTCGAGCCGGGCCTTGGTGTCGGCCTCCATGATCTGCGCGCGCAGGGCGTCGTCCAGCTTGCCCTGCGACTCGATCGACTCCAGGATCGCGGTGCGCCGCTCCTCCAGCTCGCGCAGGTAGCGCAGGCGTTCTTCGAGCGTCCGCAGCTGCGCGTCGTCGAGCGTGCCCGTCGCCTCCTTGCGGTAGCGGGCGATGAACGGCACGGTGGCACCGCCGTCGAGCAACTCGACGGCCACCTGCACCTGCCGTTCGCGCACGCCGAGCTCTTCGGCGATCTTCTGGTGAACAGACGTCGACACGATCCCTTGCCCTCTCACTGAGCTTGGGATGCATTGTGCAGGCATCCGCCGTCATTGTCGCGCCAGACGGTGCCGTTCCGGGGGACCGGGCCCTTCGAACCCCCGCGTTGGCTGCTCCACAGCCCCTGGCGGGTCGCTGCCGGGGAGGGCCCTTCTCCGGCTGGGGCCTGTTTTGTGGATCTTGAATTGAGGGGTGGTGAGCAGCGCGTTCGTCGTAGCGTCACGAATCGTGTGCGGTGTCCGACACAGGCGCAGGTAGCTGCGGATCTCGTTGGTGGAACAACCCTTGTCGGCGGTGCGGCGACCGGCCGGGTCGCTTCGATGACCTGGACCAGGCGGGTGCGGTCGTCGACGTTGCCGTTCGTGCTCACGCCCGACGGCGGCAGGTCGTGTCCGTCGCAGGCCAGGTGGACCTAACGGGGTTCCAAGGGGGGATCTTGATCTCTTTGCCAGGGCCGAGGGGTCTTCGTGGTCGGCCCGCCACGGGATCGTCCGAGTGTCGGGCCCGTTTGGTGATCTTGCTGCCCCTCCCGGGAGTGTCCTTCGCGGGCGCTTGAACTCACGACGGCGAGCCATCAACCCACACCCACCAGGCCAAGATCCACGGAACACGTCCTGGCGGCGTACGTTGTTTGTCCACAGGCTGTGGACAAACGGCTCGCGTCGGGAGATCGACCCGTCACTGTCGCTGAGCGGGCACGTAAAGCCGGTCACGCAGCCCCAGAGGCGGTCGCGTTCGGGACTCCTCATGTCAGAAACCGCTTGGGTTATCCACAGCCACCGAGGCGCCCTTCCCCGAACGGGTTCGAGCGCTGGACAATGTGAATGGGATGGAAACCCCCGGGAGGGAGGGGTCCGCCGGAGGGAGGGGTCCGCCGGAGGGAGGGGTCCGCCGGAGGGAGGGGTCCGCCGGAGGGAGAGCCCCGCCGGAGGGAGAGCCCCGCCGGAGGGAGAGCCCCGCCGGAGGGAGAGCCCCGCCGGAGGGAGAGCCCCGCCGGAGGGAGAGCCCCGCCGGAGGGAGAGCCCCGCCGGAGGGAGAGTTCCGTCGTCGTCGCGTGGTTCTGGTGTCGTCGCTTGGTTCTGGGCTCTCGGTCGGTGTTCAGGTGTGGGTGCCGCGGATCCGCAGGTCGGCCAAGAGGTCGGTGGTCGCCTGGGTCACCGCTTCGACCGCGCGGTCGAAGACGGCCTCGTTGTGGGCCGCGGGTCTGCGGAACCCCGAGACCTTGCGCACGTACTGCAGGGCGGCCGCGCGGATGTCGTCGTCGGTGACCTCGTCCGTCATCGGTGGCCGCAGGGTCTTGATGCTTCTGCACATGGGCCCATCTAACGCCGACGGTGGGACAGTCGCGACACCATGGCTCAGACAACCGGACAGATCGGGCACCATTGATGATGTGACCGGGATGCTGAGCGAGCGTCCGGGCGACACGTCGCCCGAAGTTCTCACGCGGCTGGCCGACCTCGTCGCGGACGGCGACGTGGTGGTGCTCAGCGGCGCCGGCCTGTCGACGGAGTCCGGCATTCCGGACTACCGCGGTGAGACCGGTCGGAAGCGGCGGGCCGAGCCGATGACCTACCAGGCGTTCACCGGGAGTGCCGCCGCCCGCCGCCGCTACTGGGCGCGCAGCCACCTCGGCTGGCGGCACGTCGCCCGTGCCGCGCCCAACGACGGGCACCGTGCCGTCGCCGAGTTGCAGCGCCGCGGGCTGGTCGGCGGGATCATCACTCAGAACGTCGACGGCCTCCAGCAGGCCGCGGGCGCGCGCCACGTCATCGAACTGCACGGCAGCCTCGACCGGGTCATGTGCCTGAGCTGTGGCCGGCGTACCCCTCGGGAGGTCCTCGACGAACGCCTCGGCGCCGCCAACCGCGCGTGGAGCGCCGAGGTCAGCGCGATCAACCCCGACGGCGACGCGGTCCTCGCGGACGATGAGGTCGCGTCCTTCCGCGTGGTGGACTGCACCGACTGCGGCGGCCTGCTGAAGCCCGATGTGATCTTCTTCGGTGAGAACGTGCCCAGGTCCCGGGTGGACGAGTGCTACGCGCTGACCGAGCGCGCCGGGCTGCTGCTCGTGCTCGGGTCCTCGCTGACGGTGCTGTCCGGCTACCGGTTCGTCCGCCACGCGGGCCGGCTCGGCATCCCGGTCGCCATCATCAACCAGGGCGTCACCCGCGGCGACGAGCACGCTCTCGCGACGTTCGACGCCCCGCTCGGGCCCACGCTCATCGCCCTGCTGGCGGAGCTGGGCGACGCCTCGTTCGCAACGCGTTAAGGACCGCCGCGGCGTCGTGAAGGCTCCGTGCACGAGCCGCCCGGATGCCCGATTCGTCCCTAACGTGATTTGTCATGAGCGGAACGGGATTAATGGTCGTGCCGGTACGGAGCGGGTCAGGGACGGTCTCGCTCCGTTGTGGCCGGCTTCCGGGCGGTGAACGCGTCGGGATCGCCTTCACGACCGAGGCGCGCCTGGTCGAGGCCATGGGCGCGGACCAGGCATGGATCCGGATCCACGAACGCGCGATGCGCGCGATGCTCGCACCGCTCGGCGTGACGCGTCTTCAGGTGGACCCCCGGGTCGTCGCCGCCACGCCGTCGACGGCGGGCTTCGTGGTCCCCGCGGCGGTGTGATTCACGTGCGCGCCGGGAGGCCGTCCGGCCCCGCCGAGGCGTGCCGTTTCGCCGCTCCGGCCGGGCCGCCGGGTTTCGCCCCGCCGCGAATTCGTGGACCGGCCTGACGGTATTCATTTCCTAGGACCATACTGAGGAGGGTGAAGCCACCCCGCGCCGCGAGCCGGCGACACCTGCCCACCAGCCCTTTCAAGCCGCCGGCCGAAGCTCCGCCGGTCGAGCGGTTCGCCGTCGACGACCAAGTGGTCCATGACCAGTTCGGTCTCGGCGTCGTCATCGGTGTCGAGGATGACGTCGCCGTACTCGTCGACTTCCGCCCACGCCGCGAGCGCATCACGGCTCCGTACAACAAGATGACCAAGCTCTGATCAGAGCCACGGTGACGGGAGCGGCACGGCCGTCTCCCGCCCCGGCGGCCGCCTGAGCGCGCGCACCCGCACGCGCGTTCCTCGCCGCCGATGTCGGTCCGGCCTCCGGCGGAGTACGGTGCCGTGCATGCCGGCCGCCATCGTGCACCTGATGATCGCGGCCGTCTGGCTGGGCTCGATGGCCTACAGCCTGTTCGTCGTGCAGCCACGCGTGGGGCGGTTCTTCACCGACGAGGGCCGCCGCGAGGAGTTCCTCCTCGTGCTCGCCCACGGCAACCGGCGCGGTGTCGTCGCCGTGGTCGCCGGGCTGGCGCTCAGCGCCGCCGCCGTCATGGTGACCTGGCCGGCCGTCGCGGCCGTCTACGCCGTCGCCCTCGTGCCGTACGCCGCCGCCACGGGCATCTTCGTGAACGTCTCGTGGCGGCACTGGCCGGCGCGCGTGTTCGCCCTTCCGGACGAGCTGCCGGGCTTCCACCGGCGGCTGCGGATCCAGGCCTGGGCGATGCTCGTTCTCGTCGGCGTCGCCTTCGCGCTCACCCTGTCCGCCAGTGTCCTGCGGTGGTGACCTCGGCGGACCCAGGGGTTTCGCCGATCGGCACCGGGTAGGTCCCGGGGCGAGCCGGCGATGCGCGGAGAAAGGAAATCCGGCCATGGCCCAACGTCCGGAGACGATGCCGGGGACCAACGCCGTCGCGTTGCTGGTGCGTCAGCACGAAGAGATCCGCCGCCTCTGCCAACGGGTCGAGGCGAGCACCGGCCGGCGCCGGGAGGAGGCGTTCGAGGACCTCCGGCGTCTGCTCGCCGTGCACGAGACCGCGGAGGAGGAGGTCGTCCATCCGGTCGTCCGGCGCATCGCCGATCGCGGCGACCGGCTCGTCGACCGCCTGCTGGAGGAGGAGAAGCGCGGCAAGATCATGCTCCGCGACCTGGAGCGCATGGGCACCCACGACCCGAGCTTCCCGCCGATGTTCGCCCGCTTTCGCGCCGCGATACTCGAACACGCCGAGCACGAGGAGCAGCAGGAGTTCCCCGTGCTGAGCCGGCGCGGTCACGCGGAGCTGCGCGGGCTGGCCGCCGCGATCAAGGCGGCCGAGGCCGTGGCGCCCACGCATCCGCACCCCGGCGTGGAGTCGGCGAAGAGCAACATGATCTTCGGTGTCTTCGTCTCGGTCGCCGACCGGACCCGCGACCTGGTCCGTACGCTCACGCGCGGCGGGCGCCGCTGACGGCGGCACCCGCGGCCACGGCTCAGCGCCCGCTCACTCCACGATGCCGACCGTGGGATGCCGCTCTTTGAAGTAGGCGAGGTCGGTGTCGGTGAGCGCGATGTACAGCCCCTTCGGGACGTCCGCGAGCAGATCCGTGCCGTCCGGGAGATGAGCGACCCCGGTGAGGTTGGCGGCGAAGACCTGGGCGTGGGACACCCCCTCCTCGTCCCGCTCCCGGATGTCGGTGGCGCCGGCGTCGTTCGAGAAGGTCGTTCCGCGGTCGCTGCCCCTGCTTCCCAGTCCCGTGAGGGTCTCCGGGCCCGCGGAGAGGCCGGTCTGGTGGCTGGTGGTCGTCCCCTGCCCCTGCTCGTCCTTGTTGAGCGTGGTGTCCTGTTGGTACATGCGGATCTTGTACGACGCGTCGGTGAGCTTGACGAGACTCGTGATGTTGATCCCGAGCTGGATCTCCTCACCCGATCGGTGGTTGTCGCTCGGATGGCCGAACTCGTGGGCGAGCAGCCGGTCCACGTGTGCCAGCAGGTTCCCCTGGCTGAACTTCTCATCGAATTCCGCGTCGAGGTACCGGCTGAGCTCAGGTCCCCGAAGCGGCTCGGACAGCTCCGGTACCGCGCCACGGAACCTCTTCGGCACCGCGGCGATCGCGGCCATCTCCCGGAGCGCCGGTGCCCCCGGGAACGCGATGCGGTGAAGCATGCCGGGCTCCAGCAGCGTCGCCTGGTGGGGCAGGGGCGCGGTGTACTTCGCCCAGCGGTGCGCCTCACCGGAGACCCCCGTCCACCCGGGCACGCTCTCACCCGCCGCGGCGGGCAGGGTGAGGTGATCGGCGACCGCCACGACGATGCGCCCGGAGGTGTGCTCGGTCGTGGTCCGTACGTTCTGCCGGTGGTCGCCGAACGCCGCGGCGGTACGGTTGCCGGTCCGCGCCGCGACCCACCCGCTGGCGTTCCGGGCGGCGTTGACCATGGATTCGACGGCCTTGGCCGGCAGGTCCACGGAGCTGATCGAGACTTCGAAGTCGACGTCGTGGGTGAATTCCTGAGAACCCTCAAGTGTCTGGCGCCGGTCGTACCTCCGCCGGCCTTCCCTGGCGCTGCGGCCGGTCTCGGTCTGTGAGCTCCTTCCGTACGTGTGCTGGCCGCCGACGCCCACGTCGTGGTAGCTGAAGATCCCCCGGACACGCCACCGGAACCCTCGGCTGGAGGTCTCCTTGGACGTCCCGGCGGTCGCGTCTTCGGGCTGGCTCCGGATCATCTGACGGAGCTCGGGGCGATCGCCGGTGTGTCTCCCCTCGTTCAACCGGGCATGGACGGAGACGCGCGTGACGCGGGTGTGGCCGTCGCCGAGCGACGTGTGGAGCACCTGTGTCACGCCGTGGTCGACCAGCGTCGGCAGGTCCGCGGCGAGGGCCACGGGGCTGAACCGCTTCTCGAGGATCCTCACGTTCTGGCTCGCGGTGAGATGCTCCCCCTTGAAGAGGGTCCCGGCGTCTTCAAGCGCGCCGACGATCTTGTTGAGCAGGTGGGGGGCCTCCACGACCTCGGGGAACGCGGAAGGCATGGCCGCCTCGGGCAGGTACGTCCGCGGCTCGGTCGCCGGGACGACATCGGCCGACGAACCGGACAGGCCGTGCCGCTGTGCCATTCGGTCAGGCACGATGAGGTCGAGGCTCTCGTGGGCGAGCAGGTGCACGGGCGTGCCCTCCTCGACCGTGTGCCCCTTCCACCGCACCGGCGTCACCTTGATGTGCAGGTCCGCGCGGTCGAGGATGTGCGACACTCCGTCGTCCCCGTACGTCCCGCGGAGGACGGCGGTCGAGCCCTCCTCCGCGGTGCCGCCCGTGGTCCGCCCGATCCCCTTGGTGAAGCCGACCTCGTGGAGTCCCTCCGCCGGCCCCGCGTGGACGTGGACGCCGAGAAATCTTCCCTGCCCGGCCAGATGCCGGCCGCCTTCCGTGGTGGATCTGTCCTCATAGGCCGTGGTGCGGTAGTGCTCACTCTCGATTCCCCGGACCGGGAACTGGCTTCGCGGGGCGCCGACTCTGAGCTCGATCCGGACGGCCTGCTGCCAGCCGTCCACGGTCTCGTCAATGGGGATCTTGAGACCGCCCGGGGCCGTGAATCCGCCGAAGTCGGTCTGCAGCCGCGACGGCCGGATCGCGTCGCGGATCCTCATGGGGACGTCGAAGCGGTCCTGCGGAGCCTCCTGGCCGTTCAGGTCCGCCAGCGCCCGGCCCACCTCGAGATCCAGGTCCCGGATGGCGGCGACGGTCGGAGTGATGCCGGTGACCTGGCCGGACAGGTCCAGGCAGTTCTCGGGGAAGTCATTCGTCCGTTCGAGACGGCCGATGTCGGCTATCGCGGCCTCGGCGACGGGGCCATGGGGGAGGTGCACCTCGGGCACCAGGACATTGACGGTCATGTCCTTCCCGCCGATGGTCCACGAGGTGTCCGTGGACGACCCGTCCGGCCCGTGGACCCGCAACCGCGCGGTGTAGGCGACGCTCTTCTTGATCTTTATGGTCGGCCCGCTCGTCTCTCTCCGCGAGTACGAGGTCATGTTCTTCCCGAGCTCGTCGCCGTTGGACCGGTCGAGCCCACCGCTCAGCGTGAGCTTGGCGGGGCTGACCTTCACCCACTTCAGCGGTGAGAGAAGCCGGCGGAGGCGAGGGCCGCCGGGCATGTCGGCCACGCCGTCGAGCTTGAGCTCCAGCGCGCCGACGGCGTCCGCCCCGACGCCGAAGACCTTCTCACGTCCGACGGTTATCCCCGACATCGTGAGGTCGCGGGTGTTCACCGTCATGTCGACCGTGGAGCTGTCGACGACGTCCCCCGGTTTCGCGGTGAGGGACACGTCGATCCGATGTCCGTTGATCACGGCGCTGAAGTCCACGCCGTTCACCAGATCGGCGACCGTACGGCCTTCGAGCCCCCTCTGGCCGAACGAGGGTGCGAGCAGCTCCGAGAGGCGCGCGGACTCCGCCTCGGTGATGCCCGGGATCGCGTCGCTGATCGCCTTCCCGAGCTCCGGCACGATGCGTTCGGCTCCGGGCAGCTCGTGCAGGGTCCCCCGGCCCGAACCGCGGCCGGCCGCCAGCGCCGGTGGCTCGCCCGGAGCCCCCGCGGCGTCATGCGCCAGGGCCGGCGCCGCGGAATGGGTGCTCGGTACGGGATGCAGGAGGCCGCCGGTCTTCTCCGCGCCCCAGATGTCGTGCTCCATCTGGGAGGCGTCCTCGGCCCGTACGGTCAGCCAGCTCGGCGCGTCGACCGTGACCGTGCCCAGATCCTTCGACGTGAGCTCGACTTCCAGCCTGGCGCGGTACACGTCGACCGGCACTTCCTTTTCCAGCGCCGTCAGTTTCACCATGCTCGTGTCGGCGTTCATCGTGACGTGGACGTGTCCCTTTTGATAATGCCCGCCGAGGGACAACTTGACGGTCCGCCCGGAGGGGTCGAAGAACCAGCTGAACTTGATCCTGCCGGCAGCCTGCCACTTCGCCTTGGTGCGTTCGCCCTCCCGGTGGACGGTGCTGGTCGCGAGGTCGTCCCGGATGGTCCCGTGGGTCCGGGCCAGGTGTTCCAGCCGTACGACCCGTGCCTTGACCTCGACACCGGCGACGGTGAAGCCGTCCAGCAGAGCCGCGCCCTGGTTCATCAGCGGCTGCTGCCCGAGCGGGCCGTCGGCCAGCCTGTTCACCAGCTCCGTCACGGCGTCGGGCTTCATCCCTCTGGCCAGAGCGTGGCTCACCAGCTTCGCGAGGATCGGGCGGTTGTCCACGGCGGTGAGGATGGGGCGGTACGGGCGTACCGCGCCGGCCTTGTCGGGCGGCACCTCATGCCGGGGGAGAGGGGCCAGCGTGCCGTCGGCGGAGTTCTCTCCCCGGAAGTTCTCCGGGAACGCGATGGTCATGGAGAGGTCCGGGACCCGGGCGTCATTCGGGAGCTCGGCCCCGTCGAGGAACACCTCGACCGACGCGCGGACGTCGAAGGCGTCATGGGCGCCCACCATCACCTTGTGACCGGGCATGACGCGCACGACTTTCGCGTGAGACCGACTCGACGCATCCGACCGTGAGACGCCGGGCAGGGCGTTGTCATCGGTCATGTCGGAGATCTCTTCGTTGTGTGCGACGCCGACCGACGTCTGCCTCTCCGTGCCGGTGCCCTCCCGCACCGCCGCCTCCCAGCTTCCGAACTCGACCGAATATCTGCGGGCTCCGCCGGAGACCTCGAGGTGGACCGGATCGCGGGGATGGAGCCACAGCGTCACGGTGTGCCGGCCGCCCTTTCCGCGCACGGTGATCGTCTCGCCGTTCTTCAGCAGGTCGAGCAGCCGGTCCGGACTCCGGTCGGCGAGCACGTCCGCGAGGTGCCGCTCGATCGCGTCGCGGACCCGCGGATCGAGATCGGGCGCGAAGCCCTTGCCCCAAAGCCGCGCCGCGGCGAGCGGGTCGGCGGGAAACTCGGCCTCCCGGATGTCCATCCCGTCGCCGGCCACGCCCTCCTTCGCGTAGTCCGGCCAGACGACCGCCTTCGCCGGACTGCCGGGAATCCCGTGGGCACCCGCTGCGGCACCGGCAGGGGAGACGGCCGGGTGGGCGTCGGCGGATCCAGCGCCGGGCGGGCGGTTCAACAGGTCGGCGATCGGGTTCTTGGAACCGGCGGACGACGATCCGGAGGTCACCGGCAGCGACGGTGTTCCCGTGCCTCCGTTCGTGGGTTCGGGTGGTGTGGGGGATCCGCTGCCGGGGAGCGCGGGGGGTGCGGGTGGTGGTACGGGTGCGGGGAGGTTGTTGCCGGTGGCGGGGGCCTCCCCGGGGTAGAAGGGGACGGGCGGGGAAGGCCGGTCGGGTACGGCCGGCAAAGCCGAACCACTGGAATGGACCGTTCCCACACCCGGGGCCTCAGGCGTATGACCGGCAGAACGCGGCGGCTCGAACACCTTCGCGAGCTCAGTAGGCGACCCCGACCCGGGCTCGGGTTCGGGGGCTTTGACGAGTTCAGCATGAGACACCGGCACAGCCCCAAGCTCACCCGGGTGGCCCGGAGCGGGCTCGGAGACGACCTCACCCTCATAGTCATAACCCGCACCATTCTCAGCATGGAACCGATGACCATCCCCCGCCGGCAACCCCCCCGACGACGGCGACGGCTCATCCGGAACCACCTCACCATCAACAACCTCACCACCATCCCGCCCCCAACCCCCCCGAACCCCCGAAAACGCATGCTTGACCGTCTCCATCCCCGCCATACCAAACCCGAACGCCGCCGCCTGCCCCACATCCACGTGATGCTCCACCAACGCCTGCCCCGCCACATTCCCCACCGTCCCCGTCGTCCCCGCAAACAAAAACCGCGCCGCCCCACCCCTCACCCCACCCGCATCCATAAAATCCGCCAACGCCGTCGTCAACCGCGACCCCCGCGCCGCCACCCACGACCCCCCCCCCCCCCCCCCC
>NZ_JBHLZP010000355.1:0-8746 GCF_042429965.1 Actinoallomurus acaciae | reverse complement strand
GACGAGGATCGGCGGCATCGCCTGGTCCTTTCTCACAGCGTGACGGCGAAGGCGCCGAGCCGTTCGAGCGCCGCGAGGAACGGCGCGGCGGGGAACGCCTCGCCGGGGCTGAGCACCCCGCTCTCGGCGGGCGCCTCTCCGCCGGTCAGCCGCAGGGCGCCGGTCACCGACGCCAGTGCGGCGGCCCGCCACAGGTCGTGTCCGCTCAGGTGGCCGGCGCGGTCGCCCTGCTCGCCCAGCGCCTGTACGGCGACGGTGAACTCGGTGCGCGCCCGGGTCTCGCTGTCGGCGTCCTCGCTGGTGAACACCGGCTCCTCCTCGAACGTCCGCGCGGTCAGCATCGCCTCGACCTCGCGGGCGGGGACGTGCCGGGGCACGGTCACGGCCTCGGGGAAGGGAACGGGAGCGATCATCGACCGGGGACCGACCGGCGGCGGAAAGGGGAAGACCGCGTTGCGCGGCTCCACGTAGCCCACCTGCCGGGCACCGCCGGAGAAGCCGATCCGCACGGTCTCCGCGAAGAGCTGCCGGGCGGTGGCCAGCGCCCCGGTGGTCATGCGCCAGCCGGTCACCGCGTACGCGACCGCCACCCGGCCGACGTCCGCCATCCCCTCGGTGACGGCGGCCGCGAGCAGGTCGCCCAGGCCTCCGTAAAAGCTCAGCGAGGGGATCATGATCGCCCCGGTGCGCCGGGCCGTCGCCTGGTACGTGTCGAACAGGTGCTTCACATGGTGCGGCTCCACGGCGTGGTCGATGTAGTGGCAGCCCGCCTCGGCCGCGGCCGAGGCGACCGGGTCGCCCGTCACCGAGAACGGCCCGGCGCAGTGGATCAGCACGTCGGCGCTCTCGGCGAGCCCGCGGAGCGCCGCCGGGTCGTCCAGCGGCGCGGTCGCGGCGCGGCAGCCGAGCTCGCCGGCCATCGCCGCGAGGGCCGCGCCGTCGCGGCCGGCCAGCACGAGGTCCTGGCCTCGGTCGATCAGCTCGGCGGCCACCAGCCGTCCGGTATGCCCGGTCGCGCCGTAGATTGCGATGAGCGGTGCGGTCATGACCATCCCACTTCCGTACCGAGGGTATGTAACCATCGGACTCGAACGTACGTTCGAGTCGAGCGCACTGTCAAGGGGGTTCGCCGTTGCCTCGCCCGCCCCGCCGTACGCAGGCCGAACGCTCGGACGCGACGACGTCCAGGCTCGTCGTGGCGGCCCGGGAACTGTTCGGCCGGGACGGCTATGCCACCACCTCGATCGAGGCGGTCGCTGCGGCGGCCGGAGTGACCAAGGGCGCCGCGTACCACCATTTCCGCAACAAGGCCGCGCTGTTCCGCAGTGTTTTCGTCGAGGAACAGCGGCAGATCGCCGACGCGTTGCGGCGGGCCGCCGCGCGGGAACCCGACTCGTGGTCCGCGCTGCTCCGGGGATGCCGCACCTTCCTCGAACACTGCCTCGACCCGGCGTTCCGCCGGATCGTGCTGCTGGACGGCCCGGCGGTTCTCGGCTGGGAGCAGGTTCGCGAGATCGAGTACGCCCACACGCTCCGCGTCCTCACCGAGGGCATGAGCGCCGCCGCCGCGGACGGGGCCATGGCCGACGGCGACCTGCCGGCCCGCTGCCAGCTGATCTTCGGCGCGCTCTGCGAGGCGGGGATGCTGCTCGCACGCTCCGACGACCCGGCGAAGGCGCTCCCCGTCGTCGCCGCCGAGGCCGAACGCCTTCTCGGCTCCCTCGCCCGCTCGGAGTGAATGCGTCCTGTGCGTTCGCGAACACGGCGGCCCCACGTCGCCGGCTCCGCGGCCGAGGGCGACGGCGCACGCGCCCTCGAATAGCCTGACGGAGTGGGAAGATGTCGTGTGCAGATGCACAGAGAGCGACGCGGAATAGGCCGCGGGAAGGCGCAGCCGTGACGGACGACGTCGTCATCCGCAACCGAGCTCGGCAGATCGAGTGGTACGGCGAGCCGCTCCACGATCGCTTCCGGCGGCTCCTCGACCGGCTCCGGCTGCCCCAGTCCGCCCTGGCGGAGGTGCTCGGGCTGTCCGCGCCGATGCTGTCCCAGCTCATGTCCGGACAGCGAGCCAAGATCAGCAACCCCGCCGTGGTGTCCCGGCTGATGGCCGTCGAGGCGCTGGCCGCCGAGCCCGGCTTCGCCCTCCTGTCGGCCGACGAGGTGCGCGAGCGGCTCGACCAGGTGCGCTCCCAGAACACGACACCCTCGTACCTGAGCGTCCCGACGGTGCAGCACCCCGCCCCGGCCACCCGATCGGCCGATCCGGTCGCCGGCATCCAGGCGCTGCTGCGCGGGCTCGCGTCGGCGGCCGAGATCGAGGACGCCGCGCGGCTCATCGAGCCGCACCATCCCGACCTGGCCACGATGCTGCGCGTCTACGGCAACGGCCGCACCGCGGACGCGCGCGCGCACTACGCCCGCGTCATGGACGACTCCTGACCCGAGCGGGCGGAATGTCACCGGGGCGGCCCGCCACGATGCGGTCGCGGCGCGGCAGCCGAGGTCTCCTCGCGTCCTGCGGTCGACCTGCCCTTCGCAGGTCATGGGGCGCCTTGCGGTCGCCCACCGGCGCCAGCGTCAGGTGTCGTGGTCGTGGGCGATCAGCCGCCGGTAGCCGGAGTAGTCGTGGCCGGAGGTCAGGCGCCGGGCGGCGGCGGCGAAGTACGCGTCGTCGGGCGCCTTGACGCCCAGCCCCTCCACGAGGCGGTTCATGAGGTTGAACAGGGCGCACACCGACACCGCGTCGAAGAGGGCCTTCTCCTCCCAGCCGGCGGCGAGGACCGCGTCGGCGTCGGCATCGGCCATCCGGCTCGGTGTCAGCGTCAGCTTGCGCACATAGGCGAACAACGGCTTCAGCTCGTCGCGTACCGGCGCGGACCCGACGTCGGTCAGCAGCGCGGTCAGCACGCCTTCCTCCACGCCGAACGCCTCGGCGACCGCCCCGTGAACACCGCGGCAGTAGTGACAGGCGTTCAGCCCCGAGACGTACGCGGCGATCAGTTCGCGCTCGCCGATCGTCAGTGCGGAGGGGCCGCGCAGCACCACCTCGTGGTAGTCGACCAGCGGCGCGGCGGCCTCGGGGAAGGCCTTCATGACGTCCAGGACGCCGGCGGCGTCGGGAAGCGAGGAGAGAAAGGGCATCGCGGTTCCACCTCCACGAGACACGGGGACGTGCGATCAGACGCGACGCTAACGACGGGATCTCAGAGGATTCTCAGCGAACGGCGGCGACCGCCGAACAGCGAGCTTCGCACTTATTTGCCGGGCGATCTACCAAATGATGACTTTGCCAACCATTGAGTAAGACACCTCGTTTATCGATCGCACCCACGGGGATGTTTGTCCTCGTAATTGCCTTTTTCGGGCATCTTGTAGGGATCCAGGGGGATGTCATGAATGGATACCTGCCGTACCGAGAAACCGGTCCGGCCCCTCGTTTCGGGGACGTACGCGGTTGGCAGCAGGACATTCTTCGTGGCGAGTCCTAGCTGAATACGTCGGGGTACCGCGGGTTTCACCGGCCGCGGTACCCCGGCTCGTGAGGGGACGGGGGACCATCGGTGGCACGCCTTTCTTATCCCGCCGCCCGGCGCGGCGATGTGGTGGAGACTCTCTTCGGCGTGTCGATCGCCGATCCCTACCGGTGGCTGGAAGACGGCCACGACACGCGCGTACGCGACTGGGCGACGGCCCAGGACCGGCTGTTCCGCGCGTACCGCGCCGGCCGGCCCGGGGCGCGATCGTGGACGTCCCTGGTGGACGAGGTGTCCTCCTTCGGCGTGTCGGAGCCTCCCACGGCACGCGGTCCGGTCAGGTTCCTGGCCGAGCAACGGCAGGGGGACGAGCAACGGCGCCTGCTCATCGCCGACGCCGACGGGAGCCGGCGGGTGCTCGTCGACCCGGCGGAGATCGACCCGTCCGGCCGTACGGGCCTGTACGCCTGGTGGCCGTCGCGCGAGGGCGAACGCGTGGCCGTCCAGCTGGAGGTCGCCGAGCAGCCCGGCAGCGACATCATCGTGCTGGACGCCCGTACCGGCGAGACGGTGGACGGGCCGCTGCCACGCGCGCGCAACACCTCGCTCGCCTGGCTTCCGGGAGGAGAGGCGTTCTACTACGTCAGCCGCGTCCCCGACGAGCAGCTCGTCCCCGGGGACACGCGCCTGCACCGGCGCGTGCGACTGCACCGGATCGGCGCGGACCGGCGCGACGACCCGGTGGTGTTCGGCGACGAAGACGCCCCGGACCACTACTACGGGCTCACGGTCAGCGGCGACGGCCGTTACCTGGCGATCACCGCGATGGCCGGGTGCGCCTCGGCCAACCATGTGTACGTGGCCGAGCTCGCCGACCCGGAGGCCCCCCGGTTCGCCCGGGTCGTGGACGGGCGCACCACGCGGGCCCGCGCGCTTCCCCGCTTCCTCGCGAACGGCGATCTGCTGCTGGTCACCGACTATCAGGCCCCGTGCGGGCGGGTCTGCGTGACCGACCGGCACGACACCTATCCGGCCGCATGGCGCACGCTGATCCCCGAGGATCCGGACGCGCCGCTGGACGAGTGCGTGGTGCTGGACGACCCGGCCCTCGCGCGCCCCGTCCTGCTGGTGGCCCGCGCCCGGCACGGCATCTCCATCGTCACACCGCACGACCTGGCCGACGGCCGGCCGCTCGGCCGGCTGCCCCTGCCCGGGGCGGGCGTGGTGTCGTCCCTGCGCACGAACCTCCCGTACGGGCGGCAGGCCTGGTTCGGCTACTGCGACGTGACCACGCCGCCCGTCATCTACCGCTTCGACGCCGCCGACGGGACCCTGGAGCAGGAGACCGGCGCCGCGATCGCCGGGCACGCGCCGAAGATCCGCTGCCGCGGCGTTCACTACCCCGCGAGCGACGGCACGGAGATTCCCCTGTTCCTGTTCACCCCGGCGGAGGGACCACCGGGTCCCCGCCCGACTCTTCTGTACGGCTACGGCAGCTTCGGCATGCCGATGCGGCCGTGGTTCTTCCCGCTGGCGGCCGCCTGGGTGAGCGCCGGCGGCACGTTCGCGGTCGCCTGCGTACGCGGAGGCGGCGAGGCGGGCGAGACCTGGCACGAGGCCGGTCGCGGCCCGCGCAAACACCGGGCGATCAGCGACTTCAACGACGCCGCGGAATGGCTCGTCGAGACGGGCCGGACCACGCCGGGCCGGCTGGCGAGCTACGGCGTGTCCGGCGGCGGACTGCTGGTCACCGCCGCCGCCACACAGCGACCGGACCTGTACGCCGCGGTCATCGCCGCGGGCCCGCTCTGTGACATGGTGCGCTACGAGCGGTTCGGCCTGGGCAACACCTGGACCGAGGAGTTCGGCACCGCCTCGCACCCCGAACAGCTCCAATGGCTGCTCCGGTACTCCCCTTACCACAACGTCACGCCCGGCACGCCCTATCCGGCGTTCCTGCTCGCCGGGGCGGTGACCGACCTGCAGACCGGCGAGGCCCACGTCAGCAAGATGTGCGCGGCCCTCCAGCACGCCACGAGCAGTGACCGGCCGATCCTCATGCGCCGCGAGCCCGACACCGCCCACGCGGCCTCTCCGGCGAGCAAGGAACGCGCCCTGACCGCGGACATCCTGGCGTTCGCCGGGGAGCACACCGGGCTCTCACCGGACGGACCGCGCCGGGCCGCCCCGCCCAACGGCCGGGAACCCCGGCGGCTCCGGCGGGCCGCCCGGGACCGCCGGCGATCCGGCTGAGGAGCCGGTTGCGGCTCTCCCGTCAGCCCGAGTCGGTCTGGTCGCGGATCGCCGCCAGCGCCCGGCGATGGAGTTCGAGGGCCGCGCCGGTGTTCCCCAGCCCCTCCTCCGTCGCGCCCAGCCGGGACAGGATCGCGGCCTGCTGCGGGAGGTCGCCGACCTGCTCGGCCAGTTCGGCGGCCCGGTACAGCGGTCCGACGGCCTCGGCCGGCCGGCCACGGTCCATGTGAAGACCGCCGATGTACCTCAGCGTCTTGCCGATGACTCTCGGGCTGCCGATCTTCTCGGCGAGGCTGAGGGAGCGCGCGTACTGGTCCAGCGCCTCGTCGTACCGGCCGAGCCGCTGGTAGACGGCGCCGAGGTTGCAGGTGGCCATGCCGACGAGCCAGTCGTCGGCCAACGGCCCGGCCAGCTCCAGCACCTCGGTCAGCCGGGCGAGCGCCTCGGAGGTCCGCCCGGCCCAGCGGGCGACCGTTCCCAACACTCCCAGCGCTCGCGCCTGCCCGCGCAGATCACCCGTGCGACGGCTGATGGCCAGGGCGTCGGTCAGGCAGGTGTGCGCCTGCTCGTAGTCGCCCTGCAGGCCGTACGCGATGCCGAGACAGACCCGCAGTGACGAGGCCAGCCGGTCGTCGGGCGTCTCGACCAGCGGCAGCACCGTCTCGGCGACCGCGCGGCACTCGTGGTACCGGCCCTGCCGGACGAGGTAGTCGGTCACGCTCTCGGCGATCAGGCGGGCGTCGTCCACGTGACCCACGGCCACCGCGTGCGCGGCCACGTCGGCGAGCTCTCCGGCCGCCGCGTCCAGCCAGGACGCCGCGTCCCTCGCGTCGGCGAAGGGCACGGAGCCCAGGTCCGGCCCGGCCGGGAGATCCTCATGGCCGTAGCCGTTCGCGCACCGCGCGGCGGCCACGTACAGCCGGAAGACGCCGGCGCGGACCGCGGTGACCTCGGCCGGGTCCTCGGCCGCGAGCCGCCGCGCATACGCCGCGACCAGGTCGTGCAGCCGGTAACGGCCCGCGGTCGGCTGCCACAGGAGGCTGGCGTCGACCAGGCTCTCCAGGGCGTGCTCGGTGTCATGGCGCGGCCAGCCGAGCATGGCGGCCAGCGTCAGCCGGTCGAACTCCACCGTCGGCGACAGCCCCAGCGCACGGAACGCGCGCCGGGTGGAGGGCCGGAGGTGTTCGTAGGAGAGCCGGAACGCCGCCTCCACGCTGCGGTCCTCCGCGGTCAGCTCGCCGAGGCGGCGTTCGTCGTCGGACAGCCGGGCCACCAGGTACTCGAACGTCCACATCGGCCGGCTCTGCAAGCGTGCCCCGGCGATCCGCAGGGCCAGCGGGAGCCGGTCGCACAGCCGGGCCAGCTGACGCACCGCCTCCGGCTCCTGGAAGGCACGCGCGTCGCCCACGAAGCGGGCGAGCAGTTCCCCGGCCTCGTCGAGGTCGAGCGGTCCCAGCGAGATCCGCTGGTCCACGTCGAGCCCGGCCAGCCGCCGACGGCTGGTCACCAGCACCCTGCTGCCCGCTCCCGTGGGCAGCAGGGGGCGGATCTGCTCGGCGCCGGCCGCGTCGTCGAGCACCAGCAGCGACCGCGTCGAGGCGGTCGCCGCTCGCCAGGACGCGGCCAGCTCGTCGTGGTCGTCGGACTCGTCGTCGGCGCCGACCGCGCGCAGCAGCGTCTGCCGCAGCTCCTCCGCCGTGGGCCGGCGTACGGCGTCGGGGCCGGCGAGGACCCGCCAGTGGCCGGGGTGACGGACGAGGTGGTCGGCCAGCGCCGCACTGACACCGAGCACGGCGAGCAGCCGGTCGCGCGCGTCGGCGTCCGCGTTCAGCTCGGCCCGGATGTCGGCGGTCTCCAGGAGCCGGAGGAGACCGGTGAGTGCGAGGTCGGGGTCGGCCGCGGTGCCCAGCGCCTCTACCAGTCCGTCGAGTTCGTGACCTTGGAGCCGGCGTTCGGCACCCGTGGCATCGGTGACGCCCAGCCGGGCCAGCCGCCCGGCGAGGCTCTCGAGTCGGCGTTCGCTCACCACCAAAAGGTATCGAGCCGCCCCGCCGCCCGACAGTGACGGTCACGGGCGAGCGTTCGGGCAGCCGCGATGGAAGTCGAGTTCGGCGGCCGCTCCTCCAGGGCATCGGGCGGGCGTTGGTCGCGGCCTCTTGGTGTCGTCATGCCTCTACGTCGCCCTGGCCGCCCCCTGCGCCGCCGAACGACCGGCCCCGACGCGCCGTTGAGGGCACAGCTTACTTGCCGCCCGGCTAGGATACTGATCAACGTAGGCTAAGCTGGAGACTAGCCGGTCGGCAAGTAGGTTTATCTCGGGGGTGAGGACGATGGGCGAGCGACGAAGCGGCACCCGCGAGCGGATTCAGGCCGTCGCGGTCGAGCTGTTCGCCGAACACGGCTACGACAAGACCTCGCTCCGCGAGATCGCCGAGCGCCTCGACGTGACCAAGGCCGCGCTGTATTACCACTTCAACACCAAAGAGGACATCGTCGTCAGCCTCTTCGACGACCTCATCGCCGGCCTCGACGAGATCATCGACTGGGCGAAGGAGCAGCCGTCGACTCCGGAGACGCGCCAGGAGATCGTCCGCCGTTACGCCCGGCTCTCCCGCGACCGGCCCAAGGGCATGATGCGCTTCATCCAGGAGAGCAAGACCACGATGCAGGAGCTCGCCCCGGGCGAAAAGCTCCACCACCGGTTCGACACGTTGTCCAAGATGCTGTGCAGCCCCGACGCCTCGCTCACCGACCAGCTCAGGTCGAGGCTCGCCCTGATCCCGGCGAGCGCCTCGATGTTCATGCTCAAGGACGCCGACGCGACCGACGACGAGAGGTACGAGGCCGGCCTGGAGATCGCCCTGGAACTCGTCTCCGACAGACCGGCGGCACCGGCCGACTAGGTGTGATGTCCAGGGAGGTTGGTCAGTCGGGTGATTGATGGCTTGCCTCCGATGGCGGAGTGGGCTCGGTGGTGATTGTAGAAGTGGAGCCAGCCGGGCAGGGCTGCTCGACGT
>NZ_JBHLZP010000354.1:0-8774 GCF_042429965.1 Actinoallomurus acaciae | reverse complement strand
CCTCGGCGGCGGCCCGGCGGCCCCGGGGGTCGCCGCGCCGGCGCGTGGCGTGCTCGCGGACCCGGCGCAACACGAACTGCTCGTCCAGGAAGCCGGTCCACTTGTCCAGGTCGATGGCGTACCGGTCGCGCATGCCGCGGTCACGGATGCCCGCGACGATCGGTGCGGCGGCGTCGATCGCGGCCAGCCGGCCCTCGGTGGTGTCGAGGTCGTACTTCTCGATGGTCGCGCGGATGGCGAACCGGAAGAGCGGCACCCGGGACGCGACCAGGTCGCGCACCGCGGCGTCACCGTGCTTCATGCGAAGGTCGCAGGGGTCGAGCCCGTCCGGCTGCACGGCCACGAACGTCTGCGCGGCGAACTTGTGCTCGGACTCGAACGCCCGCAGCGCGGCCTTCTGCCCGGCGGCGTCGCCGTCGAAGGTGAAGATGATCTCGCCGCTCGCCTCGTCCTGGTCCATCAGGAGCCGGCGCAGGATCTTGATGTGCTCGTCGCCGAACGACGTGCCGGAGGTGGCGATCGCGGTGCCGACCCCGGCCAGGTGGCAGGCCATGACGTCGGTGTAGCCCTCGACGATGACCGCCTGCCGCCGCCGGGCGATCTCCTTTTTGGCCAGGTCGGCGCCGTACAGCACCGACCCCTTCTTGAACAGCGGCGTCTCGGGGGTGTTGAGGTACTTGGGGCCGTCGTCGCGCTCCTCGAGCCGCCGCGCGCCGAACCCGACGACGTCGCCGGTGAGGTCGCGGATCGGCCAGATCAGCCGCCCGCGGAACCGGTCGATCGGGCCACGCCGGCCCTGGCTCGCCAGCCCGCCGGTGATCAGCTCCTTGTCGCCGAAGCCGCGGCCGCGCAGGTGGCGTACGAGCGCCTCCCACTCGTTCGGGGCGTACCCGACGCCGAACCGCTCGGCCTCCTCACGCCCGAACCCGCGCTCGGCCAGGAACCGCCGGCCGATCTCGGCGGCCGGGGTGAGCAGGTGCTCGGCGTAGAACTCGGCCGCGGCCCGATGCGCCTCGACCAGCCGGGTCCGCTCGCCCTTCTGCCGCCCCGGGACGTATCCGCCCTCGGTGTAGCGGAGCTGAATCCCCGCCTTGGCCGCGAGCCGCTCGATCGCCTCGGCGAACGACAAATGGTCGATCTTCTGCATGAAGGCGATCGCGTCGCCGCCTTCTCCGCAGCCGAAACAGTGCCAGAGGCCGTTGGAGACGTTGAACGACGGGGACTTCTCGTCGTGGAACGGGCAGAGGCCCTTCAGGGCACCGCCGCCGGCATTGCGGAGCTGGACGTACTCCCCCACGACAGCGTCGATCGGTGACCGTTCGCGTACGAGTGCGATGTCCTCATCGCGGATCCGGCCTGCCACGTCGGCAGTCTAGTCGCGCCGTGCCGCACGTGAGCCCCGTGCCCCACTATTCGCCACCACTGGACAAATCACGGACTTACGAGGTGTACTGGCTCAACTTCGGTGGGCCATAACGGATTCCGCCGACTCTTGTCATCGGGTGCACGGGGACCCCGGCGGCGCAATCCCGCACGCGACGGTCGGCCATTCACGGCCGCCGCGGTGAGCACGAGGTGTCGGTAGCGATGACCGAGGTCGTTCTGGACGCGGTGAACAAGGTCTATCCGGACGGCTTTCACGCGGTCCGTGACCTGACCCTGCGCGTACCCGACGGCGAGCTGTTCGTCCTGCTCGGGCCCTCCGGATGCGGGAAGTCGACGATCCTGCGGATGGTCGCCGGGCTGGAGGAGATCACCTCGGGCAGCCTGTGGCTGAGCGGAAAGCTCGCCAACCATCTTCCGCCGCGCGAGCGGAACCTGGCGATGGTGTTCCAGAACGGCGCGCTTTACCCCCATCGAAACGTCCGCGGCAATATCTCGTTCCCTTTGGAGG
This sequence comes from Actinoallomurus acaciae, assembly GCF_042429965.1. Lineage (NCBI taxonomy): Bacteria > Bacillati > Actinomycetota > Actinomycetes > Streptosporangiales > Thermomonosporaceae > Actinoallomurus > Actinoallomurus acaciae. The sequence continues at coordinate 6,880 of NZ_JBHLZP010000354.1, read as the reverse complement.
TCGCCGGCGACAACAACGCCGAATCCCAGGCTCGGATCGTCGAACTTTCCCGCGCACTCGGCATCGAGGAGACCCTTCACCGGCTTCCCTCGACCCTGTCCGGCGGTCAGCGGCAGCGGGTGGCGATGGGCCGGGCGCTGATCCGCCAGCCCGGGATCTTCCTGATGGACGAGCCGCTGTCCAACCTGGACGCGGGCCTGCGCACCGAGCTCCGCCTGGAGATCGGCGCGCTCGTACGGTCCCTCGGCGTGACCACGCTGTACGTCACGCACGACCAGACCGAGGCGCTCACGCTCGCCGACCGCGTCGCGATCCTGCGGCGCGGCGTCCTGGAGGACGTCGGCACGCCGCAGCAGGTGTACGACGACCCGGCGACGATGTTCACCGCGGCGTTCCTCAGCGCTCCGCCGATCAACCTGGTCCGCGCGGCGGTGCGCGCCGACCAGAACGACGGCGCCGTCCTGGGCATCGGCGACCAGCAGCTGAGCCTGCCGTGGTCGGACTCGCGGGCCGCCGCGCTGGTGTCGCAGCACGGGTCGTTCGTCACGCTCGGCATCCGCGCCGACGCGATGCGCCCGGACTCGGACGGGGTGATCTCCGGACGCGTGCGCACGCTGGAGTTCCACGGCCACGAGTGGCTGGCGCACGTGGAGGCGGGCGTGGTGCTCGTCGACGCCGAGGCGTTCCGCGAGGACCAGCCGCAGCAGACCCGGGAGGCGGGCCGCCCGGGCCTGATGCGCCGCCTGCTGCGGACGACGGGGCTCGTGGCCGAGGAGGCCCCGGTCCACCCGGTCTCCCACGGCGGCACGCACCGCCGGTCGGACCTGGTCTTCCGCCTGGAGAACCGGGCGGGCATCGCGGCGGGCGACACCGTACGCCTGTCCGTCGACACCGACCGGATGCTCCTGTTCGCCGAGAACGGCCGTCGCATCGACAAGGTCGATCGCTGACCTGCCCAGAGCGATCGTTGCGTGGTCAGGTCGCCGGGTCCAGACGCAGCACGGCGGTGCGGCCGACGTGGCGCACGATCTCCTCGACCGGCGCCTCCGGGGCGAACGGCAGCAGCGGATCGCGGTACTCGACCTGGGGCAGGTAGGTCGCCAGGACGCGCGCGGCCTCGTGGCCCTCGACCATGACCGGCCTGCGTTCGGTGTCGGCGCCTGCCGGGCCGTCGCGTTCGACCCGGCAGCGGCCCGCGGCGACCAGGTTGCGCACCCAGTCGCGCGCCCGGGTCGCCGAGCACACGTACAGGCGGCCGTCGAGCGCGGTCACGTTGACGCCGAACGGTCGCGGCTCGCCGCTGCGGCGTCCCACCACATCGATCACCCGGGCGACCGGCCGCCCGTCGGCGTACGGCTCCACCGGCCGTGCGCGGAGCTGGTCGATCATCTTCCGTGCGGCCTCATCCATGGCCACCCCCAACCGGTCCGTCGGTCCAGTTATCCGGCGGAGTACAATACGGTCCGCCGGACCGGTTAGCAAGCGAGGAGGACGGCCGTGACGGAACGAGCCGACGCCGCCCGGAACCGCACCGCGGTCCTCGACGCCGCCGACGCCCTGTACCGCCGTGACGACGCCGGCCGCGTGACCCTCGCGCGGATCGCCGAGGCCGCCGGCGTCGGCAAGGCCACCGTCCTGCGGCGTTTCGGCAGCTTGGAGGGCGTCGTCGAGGCCGTGCTCGCACCCCGGGTCGCGGCGCTGCGGGACGCGGTGACGGGCGGCGACTCGCCGCTCGGTCCCGGCGGACCGGCGGGTGAGGCGCTGCACGTGTACGTGGACGCCCTGTTCGACTTCGTCCTCGCCAACCGGACGCTCATCCGCGCGTTGGAGCACAGCCGTCCGGACGCCTACTACGCGAACCCGGTGAGCCGGTTCTGGGTGGAGGAGTTGACCCGCCGGATCAGCGCCGCCGACCCGGCCGCCGACGCGGGCTACCTGGCCCACGTCGTGTTCACCGCGCTGCGCGCCGACGTCGTCGACTACCTGCGTACGGACCAGCGGATGGGCACCGGGCGGCTACGCGCCGGGCTGCACTCCCTCGTGGGCCGCACGGCGGGCTGACGGCCATGCGCCGCGCCTCACCGCACGCGGTGAGACTCCTCAAGGTAGGCCATGACGCCCGCCGGCTCCTCGGCGAAGAAGACCAGGCTCGCGAGTGGGCACGGCAGGAACCCCTCGTCCTCCATCCGCCGGAACTGCTCCCTCAGGCCGTCGTAGAAACCCGCGCTGTTCAGCAGCACCAGCGGCTTGTCGGTCTGCCCGTGCTTCTTCAGCTCCAGGATCTCCGTCGCCTCGTCCAGCGTTCCGGTGCCGCCCACCATGATCACTACCGCGTCGGCCTTCTCCAGCAGCAGCCTCTTGCGCTCGGCCAGATCCCGCGCGACGACCATGTCGTCCACGCCGGGACGCACCCTGTCGGCCAGGAAGTGCACCGAGACGCCCATGAGCCGTCCGCCGGACTCGTGCACTCCGTCCGCCACGACCTTCATCAGGCCCGTGTCGGAGCCGCCCCAGACCAGGGTGTGCCCGCCCTCACCGATGAGTTCCGCCAGCTCGCGGGCGGGTTTCGTGTAGGTCTCGGAGAGGTCGGCGGCGGAGAGGAAGACGCAGATGTTCATGCGGACACCGTAGAACCCGGCGGCGTCGCGCGGCCGGGCCCCGGCCCGTTCACGAACCGTTCCTGCGGCGCAGTTCGTCGCCGAGCGAGCCGATGCAGTTCGCCAGCTCCCTGGTGGACATCTCGCCCGGCGGCTTGCCGCAGCCGGACACGGCGGGCGTGGTCTTGCCGCCCGGGTTCGGCGTGCTGGAGACGTTCACGGTCCGCGGGCTGGTGCGCCCGGTGATGGACAGGTCGACGTAGAACTCCGTCAGCCCGCGCCGGACCCCGTACACGCGCCACATGTCGCCGCCGAGCGGAGTGAACTCCTCCAGGCGTCCGCCGGTGTTGAGGAACGTAGGGTCGATGCCGCGTACGGCGTCGGTGGCCTTGTTCGTGAGGGCGTTGAGGTTGGCGACGTTGGGGTCGCCGTCGGGCAGGACGTACAGGTCCATGGGGTTGAGGCGGCCGTCGGTCGCGGCGTCGGCCGGGGAGACGGCGTAGGCGATGAAGGCCTGGCTCCTGCTGGCGTTCGGCGTCAGCGGGGTGACGTAGTACAGGTGGTCGCCGGGACCGCGGAGCAGGTACTCGGAGGTGTTGCTGCCCTGGACGTCGTCGACGGTGGGTTTGAATCCGAAGGACGCGCGTGACCTCCACTTGCGGCCGGCGGCCCACTCGGTGGCCTTGCGCTGCAGCACGGTCAGGCTCTCGGGGTACGCGGGGCCGGGCAGGTCTCCCGCGCGCACCGTACGGCGGTAGGTGGCGTGGACGCCGTGGTCACCGGTGACGATCAGCACGCCGGCGGCGGTCATGACGCTGCGGTTCTTGACCCCGATCTGCCGCTTGACCGGGATGACGATGACGGGCTTGGCTCCCTGGCAGTAGCCCCAGACGTCGTCCTCGTCCCACAGCAGGTCGGGGTACTTCTCGCCGAGCCAGTTGGGCAGGCTGTTGCCGCGCGCGCCGTGGAAGGCGCGGTCGAAGTCCCCCGGGGCGAAGCGGCACGCGACCTTGACGGTGTTGGAGGCGCCGTCCCAGGACGCGATGCCGTAGGCCGGGGTGGCCTTGCCGGAGCCGTCGAGGACCGCGGTCCAGATGCCCGGCCCGCTGTCGCCGCCGGGTTTCGGCGGCGCCCCGTAGAGGTAGGTGAGGGTGTCCTCCCAGAAGTCGACCTTCGGGGCGGGCGAGGCGGCGTGGGTCATCATCTGCTGGGCCGAGGCGTAGGAGGACGTGCGGCCCTCCCAGGCGGCGATGCCGGACAGCTTGTCGATCTGGACGCAGCCCCGCACGTCGGCGGTGCCGCGGTAGGAGCATCCGCGCTCTCCCTCTCTGGCGCCGCGCATCAGGTACGCGAGCGAGGCGGGAGGGTTCGCGCCGTCGGTGATGTGCCAGGTCGTGGCCCGGTTGTAGTAGCGGCCCTCGTCCTTGTCGTTGTCCCAGACCACCCGCAGGAACGGCACGAGGAGAACGCCGGCCGAGGCGATGGCGGCCACGGTGGCGACGAACCCGGAGGCGCGGCGCCGGCTCGCGTACCTCTCGTCGCCGGTGAGGACGATGACGGCGGTGCCGGCGAGGCCGACGGCGACCCAGAACCAGAACAGGCCGGTGGCGTGGCCGAACGAGCCGCCGGGCAGCCACATGCGCTGCACGACCGTGATGCGCCACCACTGCGACCACGTCCCCATGCCGGAGAACCCGTACCGGAAGAGGATCCAGACCAGGTACGCGCCCGCGGGCATCCACGCCCACCAGAGCAGGAGGGCGGAGAGCCGCGCCTTCAGGAGGTTCATGGTGCCGCCTTACGGTCGGGGGGTGCGGTCCTGATCTACCACCAACGGCTCGGGAGGGCTCCCGACACGGATCGGCGCGAGTCCACGTTCTTGGACCGTGCCCCGGCGCCCGCGGTTCCAGCGGACGATGTTTCTCCTGTGAAATTCCTGTTACATCGCGCGCCCGCCCATTCTTCTGCCAGGTCGTCCGGGGTTAGCGTCGCTGTGTGCTGATCTCCCCACACGAGCAGGAGCGCCTGCTGATCCATGTGGCGGCCGGGCTCGCTCGCGACCGCCGCGGCCGAGGGCTGCGGCTCAACCATCCCGAGGCGACCGCGATCATCGCCGCGTACGTCCTGGAGGGCGCGCGCGACGGCCGCGGGGTCGCCGACCTCATGGAGGCGGGCCGCACCGTGCTCGCGCGCGAGGACGTGATGGACGGCGTCCCGGAGATGCTGGAGTCGGTGCAGGTCGAGGCGACGTTCCCCGACGGCACCAAGCTCGTCACCGTTCATCGGCCGATCCCATGACCGAGCGAAGCGAGGGAATCAGAAGACACGCCCCAGTAGTCACCCCCTCCGACGAAGGAGGATCTATGACGGTGCCGGGAGAGGTCGTGCCGGGCGAGGGGGCGGTCCCCCTGAACCCCGGGCGCCCGCGGACGACGCTGACGGTGGTCAACACCGGCGACCGGCCCGTGCAGGTCGGGTCGCACTACCACTTCGCCCAGGCCAACGACGCGCTCGTGTTCGACCGCGAGGCCGCGCGCGGGCTCCGGCTCGACGTTCCCGCCGGCACCGCGGTGCGGTTCGAGCCGGGCATCACCCGGGAGGTCTCCTTGGTCCCGCTCGCCGGACGCCGGGTCGTACCGGGGCTGCGCGATGACTGAGATCTCGCGCGAGCGCTATGCCCGGCTGTACGGGCCGACCACGGGCGACCGCGTGCGCCTGGCCGACACCGACCTGTTCATCGAGATCACCGAGGACCGGAGCCGCGGTGCGGGGGCGGGCGACGAGGCGGTGTTCGGCGGCGGCAAGGTCATCCGCGAGTCGATGGGCCAGAGTGTCGCCACCCGCGCCGAGGGCGCGCCCGACCTGGTCGTCACCGGCGTGATCGTGCTGGACCACTGGGGTGTCGTCAAGGCCGACGTGGGCGTGCGCGACGGCCGGATCGTCGCGCTCGGCAAGGCCGGCAACCCGGACACGATGGACGGGGTGCACCCGGACCTGGTGATCGGGCCGTCCACCGAGATCCTGGCCGGCAACGGCAGGATCCTCACCGCCGGGGCGGTCGACTCCCACGTTCATCTGATCTGCCCGCAGCTCGTCCCGGAGGCGCTCGGCGCCGGGGTGACGACGCTCGTCGGCGGCGGCACCGGTCCGGCCGAGGGCACCAAGGCCACGACCGTCACGCCCGGTTCGTGGCACCTGGCCCGGATGCTGGAGGCGATGGACCCCTACCCGGTCAACGTCGCGCTGCTCGGCAAGGGCAACACGGTCTCGGAGGAGGCCATGTGGGAGGCGCTGCGCGGCGGCGCGTCCGGCTTCAAGCTGCACGAGGACTGGGGGTCGACCCCGGCGGCGATCGACGCGTGCCTGCGCGTCGCCGACGCCTCCGGCGTGCAGGTGGCGCTGCACTCCGACACCCTCAACGAGGCCGGGTACGTCGAGTCGACGCTGAACGCCGTCGGCGGCCGGTCGATCCACGCGTACCACACCGAGGGCGCGGGCGGCGGGCACGCTCCGGACATCATCACGGTCGCGGCGCACCCGAACGTCCTGCCGTCCTCGACCAACCCGACCCGGCCGCACACCGTGAACACGCTCGACGAGCACCTCGACATGCTCATGGTCTGCCACCACCTGAACCCGTCGGTGCCGGAGGACCTGGCGTTCGCCGAATCGCGGATCCGCCCGACGACCATGGCGGCCGAGGACGTCCTGCACGACCTGGGCGCGATCTCGATGATCGGCTCGGACTCCCAGGCCATGGGCCGCATCGGCGAGACCGTGATCCGCACCTGGCAGACCGCGCACGTGATGAAGGGGCGCCGCGGCGCGCTCGATGACAACCTGCGCGCCCGGCGCTACGTCGCCAAGTACACGATCTGCCCGGCAATCGCGCACGGCCTGGACGCGGAGGTCGGCTCGGTGGAGGTGGGCAAGCTCGCCGACCTGGTGCTGTGGGAGCCGGCGTTCTTCGGCGTACGGCCGCACGTGGTGCTGAAGGGCGGCATGGTCGCCTGGGGGCAGATGGGCGACGCGAACGCCTCGATCCCGACGCCGCAGCCGGTGTTCCCGCGGCCGATGTGGGGCGCCACGGCGGCGCCCGCGACCTCGGTGCACTTCGTCTCGCCCGCCGCCCTGGACGACGGGCTGGCCTACCGGCTCGCCGTACGGCGGCGGCTCGTCGCGGTCGGCGACACCCGGCGGCTGGGCAAGGCGGACATGCCGCTCAATGACGCGCTGCCCGAGATCAAGGTCGACCCGGACACGTTCACCGTGACCGTCGACGG
>NZ_JBHLZP010000353.1:0-12431 GCF_042429965.1 Actinoallomurus acaciae | reverse complement strand
CGTCGTCGCCCGATGGCGGGCCCGCCCGGCGGGCGCCCACCTGCTCGAGGGACGGGCCGACGAGCTCGGCCGCGCCTCCGCGGAGCTGCCCCGCCGCGCCATCCGCGCGGTCAGCTCCTGGCAGGAGCACATCATCGACCTGATCCGCACCGAGGGCGTCACCAAGCGGTCCGTGGCCAAGTTCGTCTCCTACGACGACGAGGCGCTGTCCCTGGTGATGATGGTGGGACTGCTCGGGTTCGGCACGAGCGAGGCGCCCGTCGAGGCGGGCAACAGCGCCGTGCCGCAGCGATTGCTCAAGGCGCTGTTCGGCGCCGAATCCTTGCGTAGCATGAGCGCCAAGGCCAGGGCCGACCTGCGCAGCCGGATCGGGATGCTCTACGACGAGGAGGCGATCCGGTTCGGGCAGGCCCTCGACGGCGCCGGAGTGCCGGACGAGACCACGCCGGTCCAGCTCTACCAGGCCACATACAACCTTGAGGTCGCCCGGTGAGCCACTGCCGGGCGCTGTCCCGACACGACGAGGAGCGCGACCGATGACGGCGACGACACCGCCGGTCTCCTCGCTTGAGGAAACCCAGACTCCACCGCCGCCCGAGACGTCCGGCCTGTCCGTCCGCCTGGACGTCCTCGACCGGCTCGTGGCCCTCGGCGAGGGCCGGGTCGACCAGTCGCTCATGGACGACGCGGCGGCGCTGCTCGCCCGCGCGGGCGAGCGCCTGCGGCTGTCCGGCGAGCACACGGTGGTCGCCCTGGCCGGCGGCACCGGCAGCGGCAAGTCATCGCTGTTCAACGCGGTGTGCGGCCTGGAGCTGTCGCCCACGGGCCTGCGCCGCCCGATGACCAGCTCGGCCCACGCCTGCGTCTGGGGCCTCGGCGGCGCCGGCCCGCTGCTCGACTGGCTGGACATCGAGTCGCGCCACCGCTACGCCCGCGCCAGCGCCCTCGACGGCGACGGCCAGGTGGGCTCCCTGCAGGGCCTGGTCCTGCTCGACCTGCCCGACCACGACTCGATCCGCGCGGCCCACCTCGCCGAGGTGGACAAGTACGTCAGCGTCGCCGACCTCATCGTCTGGGTCCTCGACCCGCAGAAGTACGCCGACTTCGCCGTCCACCGGCGCTACTTCGAGCAGCTCTCCGGCCACACCGGCGTGACCCTGATCATCCTCAACCAGATCGACCGCCTGGAGCCCGAAGAGGTCACCGAGTGCGTCAAGGACCTCCGGCGCCTGCTGGAGGCCGAGGGCATGGGCGGCCCGACCATCCTCACCACCTCGGCCAAGGCCGGCACGGGCGTCGAGGGCTTCCGCGAGGTGCTCGCCGACGCGGTCGCCGCCCGCCAGGCCCGGCTCGACCGCCTCGTCGCCGACATCGACCGCCTCATCCAGCGCTTCGAGGGCCAGTACGGCGCCACCGATCCGCCGGAGAAGGTCGACGACCGCCGCGCCGCGGCCCTGGCCGAGGCCCTGGCGGACGCCGCCGGCGTCCCGGCCGTGGCGGAGTCGATGGAGAGCGCCTACTCCCTGCGGGCCCACGACTACGTCGGCTGGCCGATCGGCCGCCTGGCCACCCGCATGCACTCCGACCCGCTCCGCCGCATGCGGCTGGGCGAGCTGCGCCAGGAGCTGCGCGCGGCCTTCACGACGCCGGTGAACGCCCAGCAGGCGCATGTGGACAACGCCTTGCAGGAGGTGACGGAGGGGGTCGTGGAGGACCTGCCGCCGTCGTGGCAGCGCTCGGTCCGCGAGGCGGGCCGGTCGAAGGCCGAACAGCTCCCGGAGTCACTCGGCAACGCGCTGCGCGACGTCGTGCCGGCCTTCAACCAGATCCCGGCGTGGTGGTGGTTCGTCCGCGCCTGGCAGTACCTCCTCATCGCCGCCTCGGTCCTGGGCGTGGTGTGGCTGGGCGGCATCGTGGCGTACGGCGTGCTGAAACTGGGCCACGCACCGTTGACCGTCCTCGGCGACACAGGCGTGATCCCGTACGTGTGCCTCCTGATCGTCTGCACGTTGGGCCTGGGCGCGTTCACGTCCTCGGCCGTCCGCAACCTGATCGCCCTGTCCTCGGTCCGCCACAGCGAACGCCTGGAAGAGCGAATGCGCGAGGGCATCAACACGTCCGCCCGCACCTTGGTCCTCGAACCGATCGAACGCGAGCTGGCCGTGTACAAGAACTTCCGCGAGGAACTCTTCACCGCCATCGGCTCATTCACCCACTGACCCGGGCGACTCGGTTCATTTGGTGTGCCAGGCGGGTCCTTCCCGGTGTGGGCTGGTGATCGCCGTGTCCGTGCGTCCTTGGACGGGTTCCGCCTCGAGGTGATCGGCGCTGCCCTGGGCCGTTGGAAGCCCTGGCTCAGACGGGGTGCGCTCTAGGGGCGCGTGAGCGCGGAGTGGTTCCAGACCGTACCCTCCGCGCCACATGAGCCTTACCGACACGCCACACGACTCACTCAGCGAACAGAGGCAACCGGCCACACCGCCATCCCGTGCAAGCCACCCGCCGAGCAGAGCCGGCGTTGCCCACCCTCACCTCACCGAGCCGCGCCGTGTGAGCCTGGATGCGGGCGTCCGTTCCGCTGGGACGAGGCAGCGACCCCAACTCGAATTTCCACTCACTTTGAGTTATCCACAGATTACGCAGGGGTCTGGTGGCGCTTGTCCGACGTCCGCCACCGTGGTTGCCACACCGGCGGTAACGGACCGCCACGGACAGACCGGAGGGCCCCTTCGTGAACGAGGCAGTCGTCACCGTGATCGGCTTCGTCGCCCAAGACCCCATCTTCGAGGTTCTCGCGAGCGGCACGTCACTGATGTCCCTGCGCATCGGCAGCACCCCGCGCCGCTACGACCGGGAGATCGGCCAGTGGCGAGACGACGACCCGATGTTCCTGACCGTGACCTGTTTGCGCACGCTCGCCGACAACCTGCAGTCCTGCGAACTGCAACGTGGCGACCCGGTCATCGTCACGGGCAAGCTCCGCATCCGCGAGTACGTCAGGGACGGCCAAAAGCGCTTCTCCGCCCAGATCGAAGCCACCACGGTCGGACACGACCTCAGCCGAGGCGTGGCCCGCTTCCAGCGCGCCCAACGCTCCGCCTTCCCCGAAGACCGCCGCCAGGCAGACGACGTGGCCGACCGCTGGCTCGAAGCTGACCTGGACGAGGACGCCGAAGAACTCACCCCCCAAACCACCGACAAGCCCGACGACATCGACGACACAGACGAGGACGGCACCACACCCCCGTTCCGCGCCGCCGCCTAACCAGCCACCCTGCTCTTCTACCGCCCACCGGCTCCAGCGGCGCCGAGCCTGCTGGCTCCGGCGGCATCGGGGCCTGCTGACTTCGGCGGTGCCGGTCCTACCGGCTTCGGCCGTATCGCGTCTGTCGGCTTCATCGGCGCCGGGCCTACTAGCTCGGGTGGCGCCGGGCCTGTCGGTTTCGGTGGTGCCAGGTTCGTCGGTTTCGGTGGTGCCGGGTCTGTCGGTTGGGTGGTGCTGGGCCTGTCGGTTGGGTGGTGCTGGGCCTGTTGGTTTCGGTGGTGCTGGGCCTGTTGGTTTCGGTGGTGCTGGGCCTGTTGGTTTCGGTGNNNNCTGTTGGTTTCGGTGGTGCTGGGCCTGTTGGTTTCGGTGGTGCTGGGCCTGTTGGTTTCGGTGGTGCTGGGCCTGTCGGTTTCGGCGGTGCCAGGTCTGTCGGTTTGGGCGGTGCTGGGCCTGTCGGTTTCGGTGGTGCCGGACCTGTTGGCTTCGGCGGTATCGGATCTGTCGGTTTGGGCGGTGCCGGACCTACAGGCTCCAGCGGTGCCGGTTCTACCGGTGTCGGCGGTATCGGTCTGTCGGTTTCGGCGGTGCCCGACCAACCGGCTCCAGCGGTACCGGGACCGTTGGCTCCGAGCAGATCGGGTCTGTCAGGGCAGGGCCGGCCCACCCGCTTCGGCCGCGCTGGACCCGTCGTCTCCGGCTGCACCGCGCCCGTTGGCTCCGGGCGGATCGTGCCTGCCGGGGCGTACCGGGGTTGGTCGGCTCCGGCCGTACCGGGTTGGCCGTATCGGATCTGTCGGCTTCGGCGGTGCCGGGACCGTCGGCTCTGGGCGGATTGGGCCTGTTCGGGCAGGGCGGGCCTACCCGCTTCGGCCGTACCGGGTCCGTTGGCTCCGGGTGGATTGGGCCTGCCGGGGCGTACTGGGGTTGGTCGGTTCCGGCTGTACCGGGTTGGCCGTACCAGGCCCGTCGGTTCCGGCTGCTCCGGGTTCGTCGGCTCCGGGCGGATTGGCCCTGCCAGAGCGCACTGGTCCTACCGGCTCCGGTCGCACTGTGAGCCTTTCGGCTTTGGCCGTATCGGGCCTGCCGGCTCCGGCGCGCGCACGAGCGCGTCGATCCCGGCTGGGCCCGACCTATCGATTTCGAATGGAGAACCGTCGCTCATGTCAGTCGAGTCGCACACCAGCGAGACAAGCCGAAACACGCCCAAGAGGCCAGGAGCGCCGGGAACGCTCGCAGTCCCACCCGCCCGGTGCGGCCGAGGGGCACGCGGAGATCCCGCGACCTGCCAGGGTCTCCCATCCGTCGTTTCCAGGTGTGAGAGGAGGGAGGCGATGCGTATCCGGCGAGGCGTCTCCTGGATCTGACAGGCGAGCCACGGGGGGAGAGCGGAGGTTGAGCACGGGACGTTCCAGACCCGCCGGTGGGCCCGGGAGGGTTGGGAGCGCTCGCGGTCCCGGCCGCCCGCTCGGTGCGGCCGAGGGCCGCACGACCCTCCTTACCTGGTCAGAGACCCCCGCCCATAGTCCCCGCACGTGGGGGATGGAGGTGATGCGTATCCAGCGAGGCGTCTCCTGGATCTGAGAGGTGAGGCCGCAGGGGGGAGCGGAGGCTGACCACAAGATGCCCTTTCGGCCGCAGGAGGGGGCGCCGCGCAGCGGCCCTTGCGGGCGACGCGCCTGATATGACGGTGCTCCGCATCGCAAGACCCGCTGCGCGGCGGCGGCCGTGCGCCGGTTCTCTGCATGGGCATACGCCGGAACCCTGCACGGGCACACGCCGGGTCCCTGTGCGGGTATGCGCCAGGGGTCCTGAGTGGGCGTGTGCCGACTCGCTGTAGCCGCTGTGCGGGTGTGTGCCGGTTCGCCGTGTGGGCGTGTGGCGGTTCGCCGTGCGGGTGTGCGTCGATTCGCCGTGCGGGCGTGTGCCGACTCGCCGTGCGGGCGTGTGGCGGTTCGCCATGTGGATGTGCGTCGGTTCGCCGTGCGGGCGTGTGGCGGTTCGCCATGTGGATGTGCGTCGATTCGCCGTGCGGGCGTGTGCCGACTCGCCATGTGGGCGTGCGCCGACTCGCCGTGCGGGTGTGCGTCGACTCGGCATGTGGGTGTGCGTCGGTTCACCGTGCGGGCGTGTGTCGACTCGCTATGTGGGCGTGCGCCGATTCAGCGCGCAGGTGTCGTCGATTCGCCGTGCAGGTGTGCGTCGACTCGTCCTGCGGGCATGCGTCGGTTCACCGTGCGGGTATGCATCGGTTCGGTGTTTGGGCTTGCAAGGCGTGACGGCTCGGCCCGGATGGACGTCGGCCAGCGGGGTCGGGCGGGCGGCAAGGCGGTGGCCCTGTCGGCGTCAGATCCAGGAGACTCCGCGCATCCTGATTCCCTTTCCGGAAATGGTGCGTCCCACCCGGCGTCGGGCCGGACGGGGGTTACGGGGCACTCAGGGGGGCGAAGAGCGCCTGCGGGCCTGAGCGTACGCCCTTCATCCGCTGGGCGCTCTAAGAAGGTACAGCTTTCCCCGCCCACTCCGCACACATTGCAACTATCCTATTACTGAATGTGATTCGATGATGAGGTGAGCACGGCTCGCCCTCAGCCAGAGGGCGGTCCTGACGTGCGGCTCCGGCCCGATCCGTTGGGGGAATGATGACGGCACTGCATCAGTCGGCCGCCGAGGACCGGGGCGACGTGACCAGAAAGCCTCCACGCTGGCCACTGTTGGCCCAACCTGCGCCGATCATCGCGTACGTCGTCGTGGTCGTGGGTCTGCACTTCGTACTGATCGGCATGCTCGCCGCCCGTACGGAGTGGCGGCCGGCGGCGCTGCTCACGTTCGCGGCGCTGATGGGGGCCGGTGCGCTCTGCATCGAGGCGTCACGGCGGCTCGGCATGCCCGCGGGCATCGGGCGTGACCTCCTCTCCGCCTGGTGGCTTCCCGTGGCGCTGCTCCTGCCACCGGTGTACGCGCTGCTGATCCCGATTCCGATGCAGGCGTTGCTGCAACTGCGCGTACGCCGCACGCTGCTGCATCGGCGGGCCATCGTCGCCGCCGCGCACGGCCTGGCGGGGGCCGCGGCCTCGGCGACCTTCCACCTCGTCGTACCGGACCCGCTCCAGGCCGGCACACGGTGGCTCATCGACCTCGAGGCGGTCATCCCGACGATGGTCGCCTGCGCCGTGCTGTTCACGGTGATCAACACGGCGATCGTCGCGGTGGCCGCGCACAGTTCCGCCCCGGGCTGCCGATGGCACGAGCATCTGCGCAACCGCGAGCACCTGGTCCTCGACGTCGTCGAGCTCTGCCTCGGCGTTCTGGTCACGATCGCCTGCGCGCTCAGCCCCGCGCTGATCCTCGTCGCCCTGCCGCCGGTGATGTTGCTCCAGCGCAGCCTCATGCACCAGCAGCTTCAGGCCGCCGCCCGTACGGACGCCAAGACCGGCCTGCTCAACGCCGCGGCCTGGCAGCGTGAGGCCGACACCGAGATCGCCCGCGCCAACCGTACGGGGGAGTCCCTCGCCCTCCTGCTGATCGACATCGACCACTTCAAACGGGTCAACGACGCCCATGGGCACCTGGCCGGCGACCAGGTGCTGATCGGTGTCGCCGGCACGCTTGTGAGCCAGTTGCGCGAGTACGACGTCGTCGGCCGGTTCGGCGGCGAGGAGTTCGTCGTCCTTCTGCCGGGCGCCGACATTCTGGAGGGCTGCCGGGTGGCCGAACGCCTTCGCAACCGCGTACGCCGGCTGTCCGTGCCGGCCGACGACGAGTCGGTCACCGTCACGGTCTCGGTCGGCGTCGCCCTCTTCCGTACGCACGGCCAGGATCTCCTCGAACTCCTCGCCTCCGCCGACCTCGCCCTCTATCGGGCCAAGAAGTCCGGCCGCGACCGCATCTGTCTCCCCGCGACCCAGAAGGCCTGAGCCCCCGCAACAACGATCCGCAACATCGATCACAACGGCAACGATCCGAGCCGAAACGGTGGAGGAACATCCGCTCAGGCCGGTAAGGCCACCGCCCCGGAGGCCCTAGGCTTGGGTCCATGCCGGAGTACATCTACACGATGCAGCGTGCGCGCAAAGCACACGGTGACAAGGTCATTCTCGATGATGTCACCCTCAGCTTCCTCCCCGGAGCAAAGATCGGTGTCGTCGGACCCAACGGCGCCGGCAAGTCCACGCTGCTCCGGATGATGGCCGGCCTCGAGCAGCCTTCCAACGGCGAGGCCCGCCTGATGCCCGGGTTCACCGTCGGCATCCTCCAGCAGGAGCCCCCGCTCAACGACGAGAAGACCGTCCTCGGCAACGTCGAGGAGGGGGTCGCCGAGACCAAGGCGATGGTCGACCGGTTCAACGAGATCGCCGAGAAGATGGCGACCGACTACTCCGACGAGCTGCTCGAGGAGATGGGCAAGCTCCAGGAGCAGCTCGACCATCGCAACGCCTGGGATCTCGACAGCCAGCTCGAGCAGGCCATGGACGCCCTCCGCTGCCCGCCCCCGGACGCGGACGTCACGAAGCTCTCCGGCGGTGAGCGCCGCCGTGTGGCCCTGTGCAAGCTTCTTCTCGAGGCGCCCGACCTCCTGCTCCTCGACGAGCCCACCAACCATCTCGACGCCGAGAGCGTGCAGTGGCTGGAGCAGTTCCTGGAGAAGTACGAGGGCACCGTTCTCGCCGTCACCCACGACCGGTACTTCCTCGACAACGTGGCCGGCTGGATCTGTGAGGTCGACCGCGGCCGTCTCGTCGGGTACGAGGGCAACTACTCCACCTACCTGGAGAAGAAGGCCGAGCGTCTCAAGGTCGAGGGGCAGAAGGACGCCAAGAAGAAGAGGCGTCTGGAGCAGGAGCTCGAGTGGGTCCGCTCCAACCCGAAGGCCCGTCAGACCAAGAGCAAGGCCCGGCTCCAGCGCTACGAGGAGATGGCGGCCGAGGCGGCCAAGACCCGCAAGCTCGACTTCGAGGAGATCCAGATCCCGCCGGGCCCGCGCCTGGGCACCACGGTGATCGTCGCCGATCACCTCAGCAAGGGCTTCGACGACCGTCTCCTGATGGAGGATCTCTCCTTCACCCTGCCGCCGAACGGCATCGTCGGCGTCATCGGCCCGAACGGCGTCGGCAAGACCACGCTGTTCCGTATGATCGTCAATGCGGCCGGCGCGGGCGCCCCGGACGGCGTCACCGCGGACGAGAAGCCGGACGAGGGCAGCCTCAAGGTCGGCGACACCGTCAAGATCTCCTACGTCGACCAGAGCCGTGGCGGCATCCCCCCGGACAAGAACGTCTGGCAGGTCGTCTCCGACGGCCTCGACCACATCAAGGTCGGTCAGGTGGAGATGCCCAGCCGCGCGTACGTCGCGGCCTTCGGCTTCAAGGGCCCGGACCAGCAAAAGCCCGCCGGTGTGCTGTCCGGCGGTGAGCGCAACCGCCTCAACCTCGCGCTCACCCTCAAGCAGGGCGGCAACGTTCTCCTGCTCGACGAGCCCACCAACGACCTCGACGTCGAGACGCTGAGCTCGCTGGAGAACGCCCTGCTGGAGTTCCCCGGCTGTGCGGTGATCACGTCGCACGACCGGTGGTTCCTCGACCGCATCGCCACGCACATCCTGGCGTGGGAAGAGGGTTCGAGCTGGTTCTGGTTCGAGGGCAACTTCGCGGACTACGAGAAGAACAAGATCGAGCGCCTGGGCGCCGAGGCGGCCCGGCCGCACCGCGTCACCCACCGCAAGCTCACCCGCTGACCATTCGGACACCTCGGCGGCACGACCGCGGGAGACGCACCACACCCGCCGGCCGTGCCGCCGCTGCGCTTGTGGCCACCTCGGTCGACCTGTCAGTATGATTACATCATTACATCCTGCGGGCGGCTTCAGAGGCGAGGATCACATGATCGTCGAGTACATCCGTTACCGGATCGACCGGCAGGACGCCGAGGAGTTCGAAGCCGCCTACGGGCGTGCCGTGGTGCCCCTGGCCACCGCGCCACAGTGTGTGGACTACGAGTTGTCCCGCTGTGTCGAAGAGCCCGAATGGTACGTCCTGCGCATCACGTGGACCTCCGCCGAGGACCACGTGCGAGGTTTCCGCGGCGGTGAGCGTTTCGGAGCGTTCTTCGCGGAGATCGAACCGTACGTCCAGCAGATCGAGGAGATGCGGCACTACGAGCGCACCGCCGTCGGCGGCACCGGCTCCTCGACCCCCAGCCTGTACGACTGGGCGGGTGGCACCGAGGCGTTCGAGCGGCTCACCGAGACGTTCTACGTCCAGGTGCTCAAGGACGACCTGATCGGTCCCCTCTTCGCTCACATGGACCCGGGCCACCCCAAGCACGTCGCGATGTGGCTGGCCGAGGTCTTCGGCGGTCCGTCCCGCTACACCGACGAGCGAGGCGGCTACCACCACATGCTCGCCCGCCACCTCGGCAAGGCCATCACCGAACCCCAGCGCCGCCGCTGGGTCGACCTCCTCATGGACGCCGCCGACGAGGTAGGCCTGCCCGCCGACCCCGAGTTCCGCGCCGCGTTCGCGAGCTACATCGAGTGGGGGACCCGCCTCGCCTTCGCCAACTCCCAGCCGGGCGCCCGCCCTCCGCGGCAGGCCCCCGTCCCCCGCTGGGGCTGGGGTGTCGCCCCGCCCTACACCCCCTCCTCGTGACGTGTCCCCGGCTCTCCGCGCGGGTGCGCACCCCGCCGTGCGCCGGCTGAGGCGGGGCGGGGAGACTGAGGACCGACCTGTACGGCCTCGCGAGATGGATGACGCATGGTTCAACCTGCCCTCGACACCGATCGGCGAGAAGAGCTTCGCCGGCACATTCACGAGTTCCACGTGCGGTTCGGCGACATCGACGTGCTCGGGCACGTGAACAACTGCCGCTACCTCACCTACCTCGAAGACGCACGCGTGTCGATGTTCCGGCTCGATCCCCTGCGCCAGGGGACGGCGCCGCTCAAGGGGCTGGTCGTCGCCCGGCATGAGATCGACTACAAGCGCCCGCTGCTGTTCGGGCCGGAGCCGGTCCGCGTGGAGACCTGGGTGACCGAACTGCGCGCCGCCTCGTTCGCGCTCGCGTACGAGATCCGGGACGACGAGCACCTCTACGTGCGCGCATCCTCGGTGATCGTCGCCTACGACCTGGAGAACACCCGCTCCCGCAGGCTCAGCGAAGACGAGGTCGCGTTCCTCTCGGCCTACCGATGAGTAAAACGCCGCTGACGACAGTTTAGTAACAAACCCGACAGAAACAGCTCTTTACCCATTCTTGCCCGTAATGTCGCGCCTGCTCATTGGCGCGATCACATAGGGGTGAGAATGCGAAGGGTCTCACGAGGGTTGCTGGCCGTGATGCTCGCGGCGGGTCTCAGCGGTGTCTCGGGTACCGCGCACGCGGCGACCGCCAAGGCGGATGGCGACATCCTGGCCAGGCTCAAGGCGATTCCCGGCATGACGGTGCAGGAGAAGACCTCCACCCTCACGGGCTACCGGTGGTTCTGGCTGGACTACCGTCAGCCGGTCGACCACCGCCACCCGGACAAGGGCTGGTTCGAGCAGCGCGTCCTGCTCGAGCACAAGTCCGACGACCGGCCCATGGTCCTTTACACCAGCGGTTACAACACCCCCGAGACGATGTTCCTGTCCGAGCCGACCGCGCTGGTCGACGGCAACCAGATCTCGGTGGAGTACCGGTTCTTCTCGCCGTCGATCCCGCAGCCCGCCCAGTGGACGAAGGACACGATCTGGCAGGCCGCGACCGACGAGCACGTGCTCATCAAGGCGCTCAAGACGATCTACCACGGCAAGTGGGTCTCCACCGGTGCGAGCAAGGGCGGCATGACCGCCACGTACCACAAGCGCTTCTACCCGAACGACGTCGACGGCACGGTGGCCTACGTCGCGCCGAACGACGTGAACAACAAGGACGACAGCGCCTACGACCGGTTCTTCAAGACCGTCGGCACCGACCCCAAGTGCCGTACGGACCTGCAGGACCTCCAGCGCGAACTGCTCAAGCGCCGCACCGGGATCGAGGCGCGGATGACGGCCGCCGCCCAGGAGGCGGGCTACACCTGGAACATCGTCAAGTCCGTCGACGTCGCCTTCGAGAACTCGGTGATGGACTTCGAATGGGCGTTCTGGCAGTACCACCTGCAGGCGGAGTGCAAGGACGTGCCGCCCACGACGGCCTCGACCGATGAGATCTATGACTACTTCGACCTGATCTCCGGTGCCCTGACCTACACGGACCAGGAGCTGGAGCAGTTCATCCCGTACTACTACCAGGCGGGTACCCAGCTCGGCTGGCCGTCGCCCAGCTTCAAGTACCTGCACCCCCTGCTCCGCCACGAGAGCACCTACCAGCCGCGGACGTACGTCCCGCGGGACATCCCGATGAGGTTCGACCCGAACGCCATGAAGGACGTCGACCGCTGGGTGCGGACGAGCGCCACGCACATGGCGTTCATCTACGGTCAGAACGACCCGTGGGGCGCAGAGCCGTTCAGCGTCGGCCCGCACGCCCGTGACTCGAAGGTCTACGTGTCGCCGGGCCAGAACCACAGCTCCCATCTCATCGCGACGCTGCCGGCCGCGCAGAAGGCGGAGGTGACCGCCGACCTGCTCCGCTGGGCCGGTGTCTCCTCGCCGGCGCAGCAGGCCAAGGCGCTCGTCGGCCCGCAGGTCACCGAGGACCCGGTCCTGATGCAGCACCCGCGCCTCTGATCCGGCACGGCAGGGGAGACCCCCGTCGAGAGCACTCGGCGGGGGTTTCCTTCACCCCGAGATCATCTCAAATCATGAGACGTTAATATCGCATTATGAGCAGGCGGTGGTTGATCCTCATTGTCGGGCTGTTCGCGATGATCGCCGGGTGCGCGTACCAGTACGGCCTTCCCTACCTGATCCCGGCGCTCCGCGCGGACCGGGGGCTCTCCCTCCGCGACGCGGCGACGCTCATCTCCTGCCCGGTCGCCGGGCTGCTGATCGCGCTGGCGCTCTGGGGGATCGCCGCCGACCGCTGGGGTGAGCGGATCATCCTCTCCACCGGCCTGACCGTCGCCGGCCTCGCGCTGCTGGCCGCCACCACCGTGGCGAGCACCCCGTCGCTGGGCGCGTGCTTCTTCGTCGCCGGCGCGGGCGGCGCGTCGATCCACGCGGCCAGCGGCCGGCTGATTCTCGGCTGG
>NZ_JBHLZP010000352.1:0-9033 GCF_042429965.1 Actinoallomurus acaciae | reverse complement strand
GCAGACCAACCAGCCCAGCCGAGGACCAAAAGGCACTGGCTTTTAACACACTGTTGAGTTCTCAAGAAACGGACACCACCATCAGCGGCCCTTCCGGACCCCCTCCGGGGCAACCCTTCTAACTTACCACCCACCGCCGGTTTGTCAACCCCCAGGACCAAGATCCCAAAAGATCAACCAACCCACAGACACAGAAGATGACCCACGACACAACCACCCCAGCAGGAAACACCCACCAAGACGATCAACCATCGAAGGAACCCCATCCGGGCCGGCCACCCTTCCAGGCGTCCTGCATCCCGTTCATCGGGGAGACCCACACCTTACCCGCTCGCTCCGGTGCTTGCGCCCGGACTCGCCGATTCGGTGTCGGTTCCCCGCCAGGTCCGGGGGCCTTTCGGCGTCCCGTTCCCCTTGGGGCGAAGAGAACATTACGTTCGTCCCAGACCTTGGTCAAATCGAGGACGGACGCCACTGCATTCCCAGATGTCGCATCGGCCCCGCCGGCTGCCGGTACCACCGTCGACCTGCCGCGACGGCGCACCCGGCTCTGAAGATCCGTGGCGCCGAACACCCACCGCGCGCAGCCGGCACCGGCCTCGGGCACGCCCTGGCGGAGCTCATCCCCAAGCACGGACTGCGATCTCCCCGGCTGCGTGATCGCGGATGACCGCTGTCGCCCTTGCCCCGATGCTGATGCCACGACTGCGGGCGGTCACGCCTGCCCGTACGACGGGAACCGGTCCCCCGATCGAGCCGAATTCCGCCCCGGACGGACGTCTGATTGAACGAAATACGGCAGGCCGTAGGAGACCAGGTTGTCGGGGAGACCGTGCACTTTCCCTACGGGGAATTTCGCGATTACGCCGAGCCGAAGATCTCATTCCTTGTTGCCGATGCAGACCACCCCGTTTCTGCCGGAATAGAACGCGACAACGATAAGCTACGTCCCGCCGCTCCAATGCCCTAAACGCAGCTGTCGAAGGCAACGTCGACCGGAGTGGGGGAGAATGTACCCGAGGCCGTACCGGCCGAGATCGACGCGGCGAAGTCGACGTTCGGACACTTGCTGACGCCGCTCACATGGCTCCACTTCATGGTGTTGCCCTTGATCGTGGTGTTCAGCATGCCGGTCGCCCCGATGCCGGTGACGACCCGGACGGTCTGCGAGCCGGTGGTGTTTCCGGAGATCTCGCCGCCGCTGCCGGTGTTGGACTTGGGTCCGAACCACGAGCGTGTCCCGTCGACCAGCCCGATGACGTAATGGGTGTTCGGGCTGGTCCACATCGTGTTGCCGCTGATGGTCGCGCCGGTGAAGCCGACGGTCGCCGGGGTGTCGGAGGGCAGCGGATCAAGGCCGAGGCCGCCGTACGCGGAGTTGCCCGCGTTCAGCACCGTGTTGCCCGTGACCTTCGACCGCTGGGCGACCGTGTTGCCCGTCACCGGCTGCGAGCGGTAGAGCACGATCGGGACGTCGGAGGCGTCCACGATCTGGTTGCCGCTGACGGTGGCGTCCTGGCAGGTCACCGCCACACCGTCGCTCCAGGTGTCGGTCTTGACGTGGTCGCTGGAGTAGGCCGTGATCACGTTTCCGCCGATCTTGACGCCGGCGCAGGCGTACCCGTCGAAGGCGCCCAGCGCGTACACGGCCTGCGGGCCGGCGGAGTTGGAGATCTTGCTGTTCGTGACCGAGGTGCCGGTGCCGCCGTCGAGCACGACGTTGTCGCGGCTCGCGTCGGAGTTCTCCGGGGTGTCCCGCGCGCCGTCGACCCAGACGTTCTCCAGGTGGGCGCCGTCGCCGAGTTCGACGAGCCGGTCGTTGAACGCACTGTCGCGTACGAGTCGGCCCATCGACGCGTAGTGGCGCGGGTCGGGGCGGCCGGTGGTCGCCAGGGTCACTCCGGCGGGGATCCGCAGCTTGGCGCCGAGCCGTACGACGGCCTTCGGCGCGAGGTAGACCGTGCCGCCCTTCGGGGTGGCGTCGAGCGTCTTCTGCAGCTCGTCACCGGACCCGGTGAACCCGCTGCCGCCGGTCGGCAGGGTCGGCGCCGGGATGGTGCCGAACTGGTACGACGAGCCGCTGCCGTCCTTGACGCCCGTACAGATCTTGGGGACGAGCGCGGCGAACTCCCCGCCGGTGAAGAACTTGTCCACGACGGTGGACCAGGCCATGCCGCCGTTGAGCTGCCCGGTCCAGTTGTCGAAGCCGGCCTTGTCGGGCTCGCGGTTGACCGATCCGCGGTAGAGGGCGAGCACCTTGGCGGCGTCGTCGTAGCCGAGCCCGGTGAACTCCGAGGAGGTGTAGATGGACCGGCCGACGTTGGCGAGCGTGGTGGCGTTGCAGCCGTCGGACTCGAAGTAGGCGACGTCGCCCTGCCAGCCCACCTGGTCGGGGAGGCGGCCCAGCGCCTCGGTGTACTGCTTCGCGATGAACTGACCCGGAACGTAACCCGTGTCGGCGTGCGCCGCCGTCACCGGTATGAACACCGTCGTGCTCAGCGCGGCCGCCGCCACGGCCCACCGTCGAAGCGCCACCTTGGTTCCCCCATCGCCAGAATCCGTCGAAACGGTCAGGAGACTAACCAGTGGGCCCGGCCCGCGAAAAACATTTCAACGATCGCGTGACCGTCACTTCTGCGAGGCAATTTCGGTAATCGCCAAGGGGTGAGGTCAGCCGGGTTTGGCGTTCCGCATGCGTTCGTCGGTCCAGTACGTGGCGACGTCGTGCGGATTCTGCGTCGAGTGGGTGCTGACGGCGTCTTCGGGCCGTTTGTCCGCGCTCGAACCGAACGCGGCGGCGAGCCCTGCCGCCAGCCCGACGGCCACGACCCCGCCCACGACGAAGATGAGCGTCCTGCGCCTCATGCCACCGGCCTTTCTCGACGGACCATCACAGAAAGCGGCCCGAACCGGATTTCTGGTGAACGCGGCTTATATCGAGACTAGCCGCAAGGACGGCCACTGTCCGTCCTCAGGGATGGGTCGGCTCGGCACGCCCAGGTCGTACGGTCGATCGCGCTCGACGGGGCTCAGCCGCTCCACTCGATGTCGGCGCCCCGCGGTGACGACTCAGGACTCCGGCGGCACGCTCGGCCGCGCGGCGCGAGCAGGCCGGGCGGGCCGGGCGGGCCGGGCGCGGCGGGCGCCTCGGCGTCCGGTTCGGAGACGCTCATGGTCACTGGCCACCGCCCCCGGGAGCGCCGGCGGGCAGCAGCTTCTGGCACTTCTGCGTCGCGGCCTTGAACTGCGGCGAGTTGGGGTCGACGCCCGACCCCGGGCCGCCGCGGACGATGATGCCTCCGCCCTGCGGATCGGGGAAGTCCGGCACCCCGTTCTGGCGCATGCAGGCGACGTACTTCAGCAGCTGCGCCTGCTGCTTCGGGTCCTGCGCCGGTCCCGCCTGCCCGCTCGGCGCGTACGCCTTGCACGCCTGCTGCGCCGCCTTGAACTTCGGGCTGTCGGGGTCCATGTCGGTGCCCTTCTTCATGATGACCGTGGACCGCCCGTTGACCGGGTCGGGAAAGCTCGGCACCCCGTGGCTGCGCATGCACTGGGCGTACTGCACCGCCTTCGTGGAGGTGGTCGCCTTGCCGCCGGCGGCGGCGGAGCTCGACGCGCTCGACGAGCCACCCGACCCTCCGCAGCCCGCGGTCCCGAAGGCCGCCGCCGCCACGGCCAGCAGGGCCGCGCTCCTCATTCGTCCGTTCATGTCCCGTTCCTTCGCATCGGTGTGGTGCGTCAGAGACCGTTGTACGGACGAGGCGGTCACACGGCGGTGCGCGGACCTGTGACCCGGCTGTGACCGGGTATCGGGCATCCTCGACACCATGGATCGGTCGTTCGCCCACCCCACGGGATCCGGGCGATGAGGGTGCTGGTGGTCGAGGACCACGTCGAACTCGCCGAGTCGGTGGCGAGGGTCCTGCGGCGTGAGGGGATGGCCGTCGACCTGTCCCACGACGGCGGGGACGCGCTGGAGCGTACGGCGGTGACCGGCTACGACGTCGTCGTGCTCGACCGGGACCTGCCCGGCGTCCACGGCGACGACGTCTGCCGCGCCCTGGTGGCCCAGGCCACCCGCGTGCTGATGCTGACGGCGTCCGGCACGCTCGAGGATCGCGTCGACGGCCTCGGCATGGGGGCGGACGACTACCTGCCCAAGCCGTTCGCCTACGCCGAGCTGATCGCGCGGATCCGCGCGGTCGCCCGGCGCTCACGGACCGCGTCGCCTCCCATCCTGACGCGCGGCGACCTGCGGCTGGACCCGGCACAGCGCGTCGCCACCCGCGCGGGGATGCGCCTGCCGCTCAGCCCGAAGGAGCTCGCCGTGCTGGAGTACCTGCTCACCGCCGAGGGCCGCGCCGTCTCCGCCGAAGAACTGCTCGAACGGGTGTGGGACGAGGCGGCCGACCCGTTCACCACGACCGTCAAGGCGACGATCAACCGCCTGCGGGCGAAGCTCGGCACCCCGCCCGTGATCGAGACCGTTCCCCAAGCCGGATACCGGATCTGACGCCCATGCGCCCTCTGCTCCTCATGCGGCGGCTGCCGCCCCGTACGGTCCGGCTGCGCCTCACTCTGCTGTACGGGGCCCTGTTCGCGGTCTCCGGCGTGGTGCTGCTCACGGTCACCTACCTGCTCGTCAGCCACTCGACGGGCCGGCTCGTCCTGATCAGTCACCGGGCGGGCCCGCCGGTCTCCGATCCCGACCCGCTCCTGGCTCCGCTGCCCGACGGCATGGCGGCGGCCCGTACGCAGGCGACCCGCCAGCACGCCGCCGAACTGCACGAGTTGCTGGTCCAGTCCGGGATCGCGCTGGCGATCACTTTGGTGATCTCCATCGCCCTCGGCTGGCTGGTCGCCGGGCGGGTCCTGCGCCCGCTGCAGACCATGACCACCGCCATCCGGCAGATCTCGGCGCGCAACGTCCACGAGCGGCTGGCCGCCGGCGGCCCCCGCGACGAGCTGAAGGACCTGGCCGACACCGTGGACGGTCTTCTCGGCCGGCTGGAGACCGCTCTCGACGCGCACAAGCGGTTCGTCGCCAACGCCGCCCACGAGCTGCGCACACCGCTGACGCTCCAGCACGCGCTGCTCGAGGAGACCCTCACCGACCGCGCGGCCACGCTCTCGTCGTTCCAGGCGACCTTCGAACGGCTGCTGCTCAACAGCGAGCAGCAGGAACGCCTGCTCGAGTCGCTTCTCACCCTCACCCGCAGTGAACGCGGCCTCGGCCGGCGCCGCCCCCTGGACCTGGCGGTGGTCGCCGACCACGTACTGCTCGCCCCGCGCCCGGAGGCCGCCCGGCTGCGCGTCCGGGCCGACACCGCGCCGGCCCCCGCCTCGGGCGACCAGACCCTTGTCGAACGCCTGGTGACCAACCTGGTCGACAACGCCACGCACTACAACCACGCGGACGGCTGGGTGGAGGTCACCACGGCGACCCTCGCGGGGCGCGCCGTCGTCTCCGTGGCCAACACCGGGCCGGTCATCCCGGCCGGGCAGGTCGACCGGCTCTTCGAGCCGTTCCAGCGCCTCGGCGACCGCACCGCGCGAAACGACGGTCACCACGGCCTCGGCCTGTCGATCGTCCGCGCCATCGCGACCGCCCACGACGCCACCGTCACGGCCCGCTCCCGCCCGGAAGGCGGCCTCGTCGTGGAGGTCGCCTTCCCCGTCCGGGAGTTCGCGGAGCCCGTCACGGCACAATGAGCGCGTGGCCGGATCGGATTCTTCGAACTGCGTGTGCGGGCTGCCCGCGCCCTACGACGACTGCTGCGGACGGTTCCATCGCGGAGACGCGACGGCGCCGACCGCCGAACGCCTCATGCGCTCGCGGTTCAGCGCCTTCGGCGTCGAGGACGAGGCCTATCTCCTGACGACCTGGCACCCGTCGACGCGGCCGCCGCGGATCGACTTCGACCCGGCCCTGCGGTGGCAACGGCTGGAGATCCTGCGAACCACCGGCGGCGGTCTTCTCGACACCGAGGGGACCGTGCACTTCCGCGCCCACTACGTCCGGCGGAAACGCCCCGGCCGCCTGGAGGAGAACAGCCGCTTCGCCCTCCACGACGGCGCCTGGCTGTACGTCACCGCCCTCCCCTAGGAGATCCGCAGGACGAGCTTGCCGTGCGGGTGACCCGTCTGGCTCAGCTCCGCGGCCGTACGCCAGTCCTCCAGCGGGAACGTGCGGGCCACCGGCACCGAGAAGCGGCCCTCGGCCGCCAGCCGCGCGTACTCGCCGAGCACGTCGTAGCGTATGGTGCCCTCGCCACCGGGGCCGCTGAACCGCACGCCCAGTTCCCTGGCCGCGGCGAAGTCGCTGAGTGTCAGCACATGTTCCGGCCCCTTGACGGTGCGCATGAGGCCCGGCAACGCGTCGCTGACCGGTGCCGCGTCGAGGGCGAGGTCGACCGGTCCGCCCGCGAGTGCCGTCACTCGCCCGGCCATGCCGTCGCCGTAACCGGTGACTTCGGCGCCGGCCGCGCGCAGGGCGTCGGCGTACGTCTCGCCGGCGGTGGCGATGACCCGGGCTCCGTGCAGGAGCGCGATCCGCACCGCCGCGTACCCGACGGTGGTCCCGGCGCCGTGCACGAGCACGGTCGTGCCGTCGCGTACGCCGAGCGCGTCCAGACCTCGGTAGGCCGTCTCGACCGCCATCGGCAGCGCGGCGGCGTCGACCGGGTCGAGCCCCGGCGGGCGCGGGAACCACAGGTCGAGGAGGGCCTGCTCGGACGCGCCGGCGGTCGGTCCGGTGAAGACCGCCGGCCCGAGCACCGGATCACCGATCTCGACGCCGGTCACCCCGGCACCGATCGCGTCGACCGTGCCGGACACCTCGAGCCCGACGCCGCGAGGCAGGTCGCCGGCGAAGAGTCCGCCGCACAGCGCCCAGTCCGCCGGGTTCAGCCCGCACGCCTGGACCGTGACGCGAATCCGGCCCGGGCCGGGGGTGGGTGGTTCGGCGTCCTCGAGTCGCAGGACGTCGAGCGGTGCTCCGTACTCGTGGAAGCGAAGGGTGCGCATGAAGTCTCCTCCTGGAGCGAACGACAGCAGATGCTGTCATCACTCACGCTAGCAGAGTGATGACAGCATCTGCTGTCGCTATACTCGGCGCATGGCACGGTGGGAGGGCAACGCTCGCGGCCGACTCGAACGAGCGGCGCTGGAGCTGTTCGACGAACAGGGCTACGACCGCACGACGGTCGCGCAGATCGCAAAACGCGCGAACCTCACCGAGCGGTCGTTCTACCGATGGTTCGCCGACAAGCGCGAGGTGCTGTTCGGCGGCGGCGAGGAGCTCGAGGAGCATCTCGTCGCCGCGATCGACGCCACTCCCGCGGGCACCGGTGCGCTGCCGACGCTCCTGGCCGCGTTCGCCACCGCACCGGAGGTGTTCCGCCCCCGCGAGTTCCTCCAGAAGCGGTCGGCGGTCATCGCGGCCAACCCGCCGCTGCGAGAACGCGAACTGATCAAGCTGGCGTCGATGTCCGAGGCCCTCACCGCCGCCCTGCTGAACCGCGGGTACGACCAGCAGACGGCGCGACTGGCCACCGATGTCGGCATGGCCGTCCTCCGCCTGACCACCGAACGCTGCATGGCCGACGAGCAAGCCGATTTCGCCCAGGAGTTGTCGGCCGGCGCGGCCGACCTACTCGCCGTCGCCGCCGACGGCGTCCCCGACTAGGGCCTGTCTCAAGGTGGTTGCGTGTTTTCCACAGCCGTGCGTGCGGCCTTCCTTTGGCGTGTGGGGTGGCTTGACAATGGAAGTGGGGTCGGCGCCCCCTGGGAGGGCGGGGAGTGTCCGGGAGGGCGGCACTTCGAAACACGCCCAAGGCCTCGGGAACCCGGGCGGGGGCGTGAATCTCGTCGCGTCCATGCGACACCATGTCGATCGGGTTGTGGACGTCGGCGGCGGCATGGAACATGGCCACGAACTCCGCCAGGTCGAGGCGGTCGGCGGCCGACCTCAACCGGGCCACGGCGCGCCGTACCTCGCGTTCCGCGCGCTCTGTCGACGAATCCATCCTGATCCTCCCGGAGTGAGGAGCTGACCGGGATCCTCCGAATCCGGCACCGCCGCTTCACCGGGTCAACCGGACCCGGATCTCCGGTTCCGAAGGCACTACACTCGGGCCGCGTGGAGGTCGAAGAAGAGCGCCCGATGCGCGCCGACGCCCGGCGTAACCGTGAGCGGATCCTCAAGGCCGCTCGCGAGGTGTTCGCCGAAGAGGGCGCCGCCGCGCAGATGGAGCCGATCGCCAGGCGTGCGGGAGTGGGCGTGGGCACGCTCTACCGCAACTTCCCCACCAGGAGAGCGCTCATCGGCGCCATGCGCGCCGAATGGACGGCCGAGCGGACCGCCAACCTCGACGACGCCCTGGCCACGGCCGATCCCTGGGCGGCCATCACGGAGTACGTCCACCGCGGCGCCGAGGCCATGAGCCGCGACGCGGGCCTGCGGGTGGTCTTCCCCGACCTCCCGGTCAAAGAGACCACTCCCGAGGCCGAGGCCGAGTTCCGCGACCGGCTCGGCGTGCTCATCCGCCGCGCGCACGACGCGGGCGTGCTGCGTCCCGAGGTCACCGCCGAGACCTACAACGGCATGATGGTCGGCCTGGGGGCCGCCATCACCGCCGGAACGGACTGGCGGCTCGCCGCAGACATCCTGCTCGCGGGGCTCCGCGCCCCAGACCACTCCGTCTAGTACGACGAGGCGGAAGAAGCCGAGCGGACCGGAAGGAGACCACCGAGTCAGAGCGTCGAATACGGCGTTCCCGGTTCCAGCAGCGGATCGGCCGAGTCCGCCGACGCGGGGCGCCGAAACGCTCGGCGCAGAAGGCTTGCGAGCCGGGTATCCGGGCCTGTGACAGGCAGGACCGACGCCTAGGGTCTGTCTCGAGGTAGTTGGGTCGCGGGTTTTCCACAGCCGTGCGTGTGGTCTTTCTTTGGTGTGAGGGGTGGCTTGACAATGGAAGTGGGGTCGGCGCCCCCTGGGAGGGCGGGGAGTGTCTGGGAGGGCGGGGAGTGTCT
>NZ_JBHLZP010000351.1:0-8847 GCF_042429965.1 Actinoallomurus acaciae | reverse complement strand
CGCGGCCAGCACGAACCCGACGCCCTGCCGGGTCCACGTCAGGCCGCCGGCGCGCGAGGGCCGGCGGCGGCCCCGGCTGGCCTCCTCGTGGGTGACCATGTGCACGTCGATCGCGCCGGACATCGCCGTCGTGGTCACCCCGACGCCGCGCGAGAACACCTGGGCGAACCGGCCCCGCCGGGAGGCGCCGAGCACGAGCTGGGTCGCGTTCACGCCGCGCGCGAAGTCGAGCAGCGCCTGCGGAATGTCGTCGCCGATGACCTGGTGGTACGTGCCGCCCAGGCTCTCCACGAGGGCGCGCTGGCGGACGAGTTCGGCCGGGCTGGCGCCGGTGAGCCCGTCACCGGCGGTCACGTGCACGGCGAACAGGTCCGAGCCCTTGGCCCGGTCGGCGATCCGCGCCGCGCGGCGGATCAGCGTGTCGCCCTCCGGCCCGCCGGTCAGCGCCACGACGACGCGCTCGCGAGCCTCCCACTTCTGGCTGATGCGGTGGTCGGCGCGGTAGCGGTCGAGCTGGTCGTCGACCTTGTCGGCCAGCCAGAGCAGGGCCAGCTCGCGCAGTGCGGTGAGGTTGCCGACGCGGAAGTAGTTCGACAGCGCGGCGTCGACCTTCTCGGCCTGGTAGATGTTGCCGTGCGCCATCCGGCGGCGCAGCGCCTCCGGCGTCATGTCGACGAGCTCGACCTGGTCGGCCCGGCGCACGACCTCATCGGGCACGGTCTCGCGCTGCGGCACGCCGGTGATCTGCTCGACGACGTCGTTCAGCGAGTCGAGATGCTGGATGTTCACCGTGGTGACCACGGTGATGCCGGCCTCGAGGATCTCCTCGATGTCCTGCCAGCGCTTGGTGTTCCGCGAGCCGGGGATGTTGGTGTGCGCCAGCTCGTCGATCAGCGCCACCTGCGGCGCGCGGGCGATGACGGCGTCCACGTCGAGCTCGGTGAAGCTCGTGTCGCGGTACTCCATCGTCTTGCGGGGCACCGTCTCCAGCCCCTCCAGGAGCTCGATCGTGCGGGGACGGCCATGGCACTCCACGAACCCGATGACCACGTCGGTGCCGCGTTCGTGCCGGCGCCTGCCCTCGCCGAGCATGGCGTAGGTCTTGCCCACGCCGGGGGCGGCCCCCAGGTACACGCGCAGCCGCCCGCGTGCCATGACCATCACTCCTCCGGTGGGCCGCGGCGCGCGCTCCGGTGAAAGGCGCGCCGCGGTCCGGTCTCATCCGCGGTACGGGTACTTCTTGTCGAGCTCGATGTTGAGCGTGAGGACGTTGACGCGCGGGGCACCGACGAAGCCGAGCACCCGGCCGTCCTCGTTGTCCTTGATCGCGTCCAGCACCCGCTGCTCGGGGACGCCGCGCGTCCGGGCGATCCGCGGGGCCTGGAGCCGCGCGTACGCCGGTGAGATGTGCGGGTCCAAGCCGCTGCCGCTCGCGGTCACCGCGTCGGCCGGCACGACCGGGTGGGCCGGCGCGTCACCGCGGACCGGCACGACCTCGCCCTTCGTGTAGTCCTCACCGTACTTCGCGCACTCGACGGGCACCCCGTCGTACGCGGCGACGAACGGCTTGGCGACCACGCCGCACTCCTCGTTGAGGCTGACGACCCGCGTCGGGTGCGTCACGTGACCCCGGCCGTCGCGCGGGCCGATGAGGGCGAGGACCGCGCCGACGCCGCCGGGAGTGCAGAACGGCCGGGCGCCGCTGACGCCCTCCAGCCTTCCCACGGCCCTGCTCCGGGTGCAGACCTGGGTGAGCAGGCCGGTCTTGGCGTTCTCGTCCTCCTTGCCGGCCTTGACCAGCGCCGGGTCCGGGAGGGTGTCGACGATGCTCTCCGGGCCCAGGTTGCTCGCGCCGGTCGACGTGGGGTCGTAGCCGTCGCCCGCGTTCGAGGGACGGCTCTGGAAGTACTGCTTCAGCGGGTCGCCGTCCTTGTCCGTGAACGACTGGCCGATGATCCGGCTGCCGACGACCCTGCCGTCGGCGGTCTTGACCATCGAGCCCTCCGCCCTGTGGTGCAGGCCCGGGATGAACGCCACGGCCCAGATGGCGACCGGGTAGACGATCCCGAGGATCACGGTGAGGACGAGGAGGGCCCGGAGGGCCGCCAGGTGCTGGCGTATCCAGCTGGGGAGTCTCATGGTCACATTCCCGGCAGGAACTGGATGAGCAGGTCGATGAGCTTGATGCCGATGAACGGCGCGACGATGCCGCCCAGGCCGTAGATGTAGAGGTTGCGGGACAGCAGCTTGGAGGCGCTCGACGGCCGGTACTTCACGCCGCGCAGCGCGAGCGGGATGAGCGCGATGATGACGATCGCGTTGAAGATGACCGCGGACAGGATCGCCGACTGCGGGCTGGACAGCCGCATGATGTTGAGCCGGTCCAGGCCCGGGTAGACCGCCGCGAACATCGCCGGGATGATCGCGAAGTACTTGGCGATGTCGTTGGCGATCGAGAACGTCGTCAGCGCGCCCCGGGTGATCAGCAGCTGCTTGCCGATCTCCACGATCTCGATGAGCTTCGTCGGGTTGGAGTCGAGGTCGACCATGTTGCCGGCCTCCTTGGCGGCCGACGTGCCGGTGTTCATCGCGACGCCGACGTCGGCCTGCGCGAGCGCGGGGGCGTCGTTGGTGCCGTCGCCGGTCATCGCGACGAGCTTGCCGCCCTCCTGCTCACGCTTGATCAGCGCCATCTTGTCCTCGGGCTTGGCCTCGGCGAGGAAGTCGTCGACGCCGGCCTCGTCCGCGATGGCCTTGGCGGTCAGCGGGTTGTCGCCCGTGATCATCACGGTGCGGATGCCCATGCTGCGCATCTCGTCGAAGCGCTCGCGCATGCCGGCCTTGACGACGTCCTTGAGGTGGATGACGCCGAGCACGTGCGCGGTCGCCCTCCCGTCCTCCTTGACGACCTCGCCGACCACCAGTGGTGTTCCGCCGCTGGCCGAGATGCCGTCGACGATGTGGCCGACCTCGTCGGTGGGGTGCCCGCCGTTGTCGCGGACCCACTTCATCACCGCGGTGGCGGCGCCCTTGCGCAGGGACCGGCCTCCGCTCTCGGCCGCCAGGTCGACGCCGGACATCCGGGTCTGGGCGGTGAACTCGATCCAGCTCGCGTGGCCGAGCTCGCCCGGCGTGCGTTCCCGCAGGCCGTACTCGGTCTTGGCGAACACCACGATCGAGCGGCCCTCGGGCGTCTCGTCCGCGAGGCTGGACAGCTGGGCCGCGTCGGCGAGCCGGTCCGCGGTCACGCCGTCGACCGGAGTGAACTCCGCGGCCTGCCGGTTGCCGAGCGTGATGGTGCCGGTCTTGTCCAGCAGCAGGGTGTTCACGTCGCCGGCCGCCTCGACCGCCCGGCCGCTCATCGCGAGGACGTTGCGCTGGACCAGCCGGTCCATGCCGGCGATGCCGATCGCGCTCAGCAGCGCGCCGATCGTCGTCGGGATCAGGCAGACCAGCAGGGACACCATGACGATGCCGGTCACGCCGTGCGCGTTCAGCGCCAGGGAGTCCGGCACGCCCGGCTGGTTCGCCTTGCTGAAGATCGCCAACGGCTGCAGCGTGGCGACGGCCATCACGAAGATGATCGTCAGCGAGGCGAGCAGGATGTTGAGGGCGATCTCGTTCGGCGTCTTCTGCCGGTTCGCGCCCTCGACCAGCGCGATCATCTTGTCGATGAAGCTCTCCCCCGGCCTCTGGGTGATCTTCACGACGATCCGGTCGGACAGCACCCTGGTGCCGCCGGTGACCGCACTGCGGTCGCCGCCCGACTCGCGGATGACCGGCGCCGACTCACCGGTGATGGCCGACTCGTCGACGCTGGCGATGCCCTCGACGACGTCGCCGTCACCGGGAATGGTCTGGCCCGCCTCGACCACCACGTGGTCGCCCTGCCGCAGCTCGGGTGCCGGCACCGGCTCCTCTTCCCCGGCCCGGCCCGGGGCCCAGCCGCTCAGGCGGCGCGCCATCGTGTCGGTCTTGGCCCGGCGCAGCGTGTCGGCCTGGGCCTTGCCCCGCCCCTCCGCGACGGCCTCGGCGAGGTTCGCGAAGATCACCGTCAGCCAGAGCCAGACCACGATCAGCCAGCCGAACCAGGTCGGTGCGGCGATCGCCAGGACGGTGCTCCAGGCCGCACCGATCTCGACGATGAACATGACGGGGTTGCGCCACATGGTGCGCGGGTCGAGCTTGCGCGCCGCGTTCGGCAGCGACCGGATGAGCTGCTTGGGGTCCAGCAGCCCACCCTGCACCCGGCCCGGCTGCGCCTTCGGCGGCTCGGGCGCTGAGGTCTGCGGTTCCATGACTTGGGTGGACATCAGTGGATTCCTTCGGCCAACGGTCCGAGCGCGAGCGCCGGGAGGAAGGTGAGAGCGACGAGGACGACCGTGACGCCCGCGACCATGGCCACGAACTGCGGCCGGTGCGTGGGCAGCGTGCCCTCCGACGCGGGTGTCAGGCCCTGCTTCGCCAGCGACCCGGCCAGCGCCAGGACGAAGATCATCGGCAGGAACCGCCCGAAGACCATCGCCAGCCCGAGCGCGGTGTCGTACCAGGGCGTGTTGACGGTGATGCCGG
Source organism: Actinoallomurus acaciae (assembly GCF_042429965.1). NCBI lineage: Bacteria > Bacillati > Actinomycetota > Actinomycetes > Streptosporangiales > Thermomonosporaceae > Actinoallomurus > Actinoallomurus acaciae. Next base: position 4,275 of record NZ_JBHLZP010000351.1, on the reverse strand, counting down.
CGAACGCCGACCCGTTGTTGTTCGAGGCGGAGGTGAAGGCGTACAGCACCTCCGACAGGCCGTGCGGGCCGCTGTTGAGCATGCCCGCGCGCTCACCCGGGAGGGCCATCGCGAAGGCGGTGCCGACGAGCACGCAGATCGGTGTGATCAGGAAGTACGTTGCGGCGAACTTGATCTCACGGCTGCCGATCTTCTTGCCGAGGTACTCCGGTGTGCGGCCGACCATCAGGCCGGCGACGAACACCGTGATGACGGCGAGGATGAGCATGCCGTACAGGCCCGAGCCCGTGCCCCCGGGCGCGACCTCGCCCAGCATCATGTTGAACATCGTCATCATGCCGCCGAGGCTCGTGTACGAGTCGTGGAAGGAGTCGACGGCTCCGGTGGAGGTCAGGGTCGTCGCGTCGGCGAACGTCGCCGAGTTCGCCACCCCGAACCTCGTCTCGACGCCCTCCATGGAGGAGCCGATCGCGGTCGGCACGGTGCCGTGGTGGGCGAGCTGGAACCACATGAGCAGCGTCATGCTGATGACCGCCAGCGTGGCCATCACCGAGACGATCGCGTAGCCCTGCCTGTTGCTGCCGACCATCCGCCCGAACGTGCGCGGCAGGCAGAAGCCGATGAGCAGGATCAGGAAGATCTGGATCCAGTTGGTCCACGTCGTCGGGTTCTCGAACGGGTGGGCGGAGTTGGCGTTGTAGAAGCCGCCGCCGTTCGTGCCGAGCTCCTTGATGGCCTCCTGCGAGGCCACCGGCCCGCCGGTGATCGTCTGCTTGGCGCCGGCGAGACTCTGGATGGTGTGCGGGTCGTGGAAGTTCTGCACGGCGCCGCCCGCGATCAGCGCGATCGCGCCGACGACGGCGATCGGGAGCAGGATGCGCAGGTTGGCCCGTACGAGGTCCACCCAGAAGTTGCCGAGGTGTTCGGTCCGCCGGCGGGCGAACCCGCGGACGAGGGCGATCGCGACCGCGATGCCGACGGCGGCGGAGACGAAGTTCTGCACCGCGAGCCCGGCCATCTGCACCAGATGACCCATGGTCGACTCGCCGGAGTAGGACTGCCAGTTGGTGTTGGTGGTGAAGCTGATCGCGGTGTTCCACGCCTGGTGCGTCATGACCGGCTTGAAGCCGAGGCTCAGCAACAGGTGGTTCTGCAGGCGCTGCAGGCCGTACAGGAACAGGACGGAGATCACCGAAAAGGCCAGCACGCCGCGGGCGTACACGCCCCAGGTCTGCTCGGCGTCCGGCTTCACGCCGATCAGCCGGTAGATCAGCTTTTCGGCACGCGCGTGCCGGGTACCGGTGAACACCCGGTACATGTAGTCGCCCATCGGCCGGTACACGAGGGCCAGCGCGAGGACGAGGGATCCGGCGAAGCAGATCCCCGCGGTCGTTGTGCTCATCTAGAAGCGCTCCGGGAACAGTAGTGCGGCGATCATGAAGACGAACAGCACGACGGAGAGGATGAGCCCGATCAGGTTCTCGGCGTTCATCGCGTCCTCACCGCGCCCTCGTCCGCCACGCGACGGCTCCGCCGCCGCGCTCGCTCACGGCTCACAGCCGTTCCACCGCCTTCACGACCAGGGCGAACAGCGCGAAGATCGCCACTGTCAGCACGATGTAGATCAGGTCAGCCATCACTCGGTTCCTCTGTCGGATGTACGGGGGGCGGCCTCTTCGAGCCCGGCCTCGCCGTGCGGGCGGGGTCGCGGGATCGGGACGCCCTCCTGCGGGAGTCCAGGAGCGGTCGCGTGGAACTCCGCCCACATGGGGTCCGCGCGCCGATGCCGGCCGTACGCCTCGGCGAGGGCGTGCGCCGCGGCCACCAGAACGCCGGCGAGCACGAGGACCGCCGCGCGTGCGGCGTCGTCGCTCCCGGTGACCCGGATGTCGCCGAAGTGGTGCACGTCGAAGCCGGTGACGCACAGCCAGGCGACAGCGCCGACGCCGGCACCGGCGACGGCCGGGCTCGACCATGCCCAGGCCGCGACGGCCAGGGCCACCACGCCGAACCCCACCTGCCACGGCAGCCGGTCGAGCACGACGGCGAGCGCGAACACGCTCGCACTGCCACCCGCGAGCGGCCACGCGGACGATTCGAGGCGCGTCATCGCACCCTCCTGGACGTGTCGATGGACGTGCCGCCCATCGGCCCCCTCACCAGGGGCTACGTCAGGAGTTAACTCCCGAAATAGGGCGTTAAGCCGGTCGTTGACACCCTCTTAGCGCCGCCTCTCGGGCCCTTAACGCCCTTTTAACGGCGCCGCCGCCTCTCGGGCCAGGACGGCCGCTGGACGGCCTTGGGACGGCCGACCCGCCGCGGCGCCGGAAAGCGGCGTCATCGGAAAACGTCATCGCGACAGAATGGGGTTCGTGGGAAATTCGGGATCGGATGGGACAAGAACCCCGTCAGGGGCTGACTACCAGCGTTTGACCCGGCTGGCGTACGTGGTGCTGTGGGATCTGGCTCCGGCGGACCGGATCGAGCGGGCACTGCTGGTCGTACGGCGCTGTGTCTCCCGGCGGGAGAGCGACCGGGTGCGGCGACGCGTGCTGAAGCGCTGCGTCCGTACGCGATGGGGCTCCTCTTACCGGTCGCGCGCCTGGCTGGAGATGCGGCCGGCCGGGGCCGACCTCGATCCCGGCCTGGCCGACGCGATCCGGCGGCTGTCTCGTACGGGGCGTGTCGCGTACGTCCTGCGGCGGGTGGAGGGCCTGACCGCGGAGGAGACGGCGGCGGAGCTGCGGCGTCTGCGCGTGTCGGACGCCGACGGTGTCGCCCGCCGGGTGCTCGAATCCGTCGACACCGGTACGGAGCTGGACCCGGACGAGCAGCGCGCGGCGATCCTCGGCCTGGATGTGGACACGGTCGCCGTCTCGCCGCGGTGGTCACCGCGTCGCGCCCGGATCCGGGCGTCCGCGCTGCTCGCGGGCGCGCTGGCGGTGGTCGTGGCCGGCGTGGTGCTGGAATGGCCGGCGAAGAAGATCCCGCTGCTGGTGAACGCCCGAGCCGGCACGGACCTGTCCGCGGTCAAGCAGTGGCCGGCCCGAGGCGACCAGGTGGACGACCGCGCGCTGCTCGGCCGGGCCCGTGACGCATGGGCGGGCGTCCCGGAGAGCCCGGACGAGGATGGAGTCGCGTATGGCTCCGTCGCGCTGTACGGCCTCCGGGAGGTGCCGCGTCCCCGCCCGGGGCCGGGGAGCCTCGCCGTGCTGTTCGCCGGCACCGTCGGGCCGGGCCGGAGCGTGCTGCTCAGCGACGGCGACCTGTTCGCGCTCTACTCCGAGGGTACGAGCGAGGGCCGATCGCTGACCTTCGAGAACGGCGCGTACGGCAGCAAGGGCCCGCTGTCCGTCAGCCCGCCGCCCCACCCTCGGGGAGAGACGCGGACCGCGTACCTGCTTCCTCCCGACACCGCGCGCACGGAGGTCGCCGCGCTGTCGGACGCCCGTCCGGCGTGGCGGCCGGTCACACCACGAGACGGCGTGATCTCCCTGCCGGAGCCTCCGGACTCGGCCGGCTGTCATCGGACGCTGTTCCGCGTCTCCTCGCCGTCACGCTACGTCGCCATCCCCGAAACGACCTGGATCGGCACCGATCTGGACAACCCGGTGACGACGACAGAGATCGACTGGGACGCCCCGGGCGAGAAGAAGACCGGCACGGCGCCCCTCGACACCCGCCTGGTCCGCGATGTGATCTGCGATCACGAGTCCTTCCCCACGCTCGGGAGACAGTCCGTCCGCTACCTCACCGTCGAGCCCTTCTGGCACGCGGCCCTGCCCGAAGGACACCACCAGGGCGCGTTCGTGAGCCTCGGCATCCGCTACGGCAGCGCGCAGCCCGACCCGCCGCTGGACGTACCGGCTCGGACCGGGGAGAGCCGCACCCTGTTCGTCGACGAACCACCCGGCGCGACCGGCACGGCGCAGACCGTCGCCCACGAGGTCGACAGTGACGGCGATGTCGCGGACACCGCCTACGCGACCGCCTCCTGGCACGCTCCGTCCGGCCACTGGTACCTGGTGGCGGGCGGAGCTCCGGCCATCGCCCGGATGCGGGCCTGGGGCGAAAAGAACAAGAAGACGGACGGACGCACGCTGATCCTCCGCATGTCGAAGAAGCCGGGCTGGAACGTGGACGTCGACGCCGAGACGAAATCCGGCGAACCGGGGATACCGCAGTGAGGCGGCCCGGCGGCTAGTACTACATGGCTAGATCTGTAGGACCTGGAGGCGCAAGCGTCGCCGGAAGTGGTTCCTGCGTGCTTGGGCT
>NZ_JBHLZP010000350.1:0-8877 GCF_042429965.1 Actinoallomurus acaciae | reverse complement strand
GGCGGGCGCGACCGCGATCTGCCGGCTGATGCCCTGGATCGCCCGGTTCTGCAGGCGCGCCGCGATCGAGCGGGCCTCGCCGAGCCGGTCGCGCGCGTCGAAGTACGCGCCGGGCAGCGCCGTGCCGGCCGCCGTGTCGTGGAAGTGGTTGAGCAGCACCTGCCGCCAGGCCGCCTCGAACTCCCCGGTGACCGGCGCCATCGCCGCCACCGCGCCGGCGACCGCCGCCCACTTCTCCGCGGCGGCGAGCGCGTGCTCGGTGGTGCGGATCAGCTTCTTGATCCCCGAGTGCGCCGAGTAGCAGCCGACACCGTGCGGCTGGATCTCCCCGGTGTACTCCGGCAGGTCACCGCCCGCGGCCTCGTCGAAGAACGCGCCGACCGTGGAGAGGACCATCCGCGGGAACTGGTCGCTGCCGTTCAGCTCGATGATGCTGTCGATGTTGGCCCGGGTCGGGCCGCCGCCGTGGTTGCCGACGCCGTAGAAGCACATCAGCGGCTCGGTCGTGTGCGGGAGCTGGGCCAGCGCCTTGCCGACGTGGGTGCCCAGGTGCCCGGCCGGGCTGCAGTACTCGTGCGGGATCCGGTACGTCAGCACCCGGGAGCCGTCCGCCGCCCGCCACCAGAACGTCGGGCCGGGCAGCTCGGCCTCGTGCGGCTGCGGCCGCATGAAGGCGTAGCCGTCCATGCCGGACTTGCTGAGCAGTTGCGGGATCACGGCGTTCTGCCCGAAGGGGTCGACGTTGCAGCCGACCGAGGCCATCGCCCCGAACCGGTCGGCCAGGAACCGCTGGGAGTACAGCGCGTGCCGGACGAACCCCTCGCCGCCCGGGATGTTGCAGTCCGGCTCGACCCACCAGCCGCCGACGATCTCGAACCGGCCCGCGTGCACCTGTTCGCGCAGCGCGGCGAACAGCTCCGGGTCGTGTTCCTCGACCCACGCGAGGTATCCGATGGAGTCGCAGGTGAAGACGAAGTCGGGGTACTCGGCGATGCGGTCGAGGGCGGCGCGGAACGTCGCGCGGGCCTCCTGGAAGCCCTCCTGCCACGGCCACAGCCACACCGCGTCGATGTGCGCGTTTCCGATCATGTGGAGGGGGCCGCGGGTGGCCCGCCCGATCGGCGGGGCAGGGCGGGCGGAGGACGCGTTACGCGGCCGCGGATCCGGTTTCGCGCTGATCATGGTGAAGCGGGGGTTCCTTCCGGTGGTGGGACGCCGGTCCGTTACGAGGACGTGACGGCCCAGCGGTCGATGTGCTCGCTGAGCAGGTGCAACAGCAGGACGTGCGCCTCCTGGACGCGTGCCGTACGGTCCGAGGCGACGGCGAGGACCCGGTCGGCGTACTCGGCCGCCGGTCCGCCGCCGCCGTCCGCGTGCCCGGTGAGCAGCACGGTCAGCGCGCCGGCCTTGCGGCCCGCGGCGAGCCCGGCGACGACGTTGGGGGAACTCCCGCTCGTGGTGAACCCCACGACGACGTCGTCCGGGCCGGCCAGCGCCGTGACCTGGCGGGCGAAGACGTCGTCGAAGGAGTAGTCGTTGCCGATGCACGTCGAGACGGTCGGGTCGGTGGACAGCGTCACGGCGGCGAGCGGCCGGCGCTCGCGGCAGTATCGGCCGATGAGCTCGCCCGCCAGGTGCTGGGCGTCGGCGGCCGAGCCTCCGTTGCCGAAGGAGTAGACGACGCCGCCGCGTGCCAGCCGGGCGCTCACCTCCTGCCCGAGCGACTCGATCCCGGCCACGAGGCCGCGGACCGACTCGATCACGGCGAGGTGCTCGTCGAGATGCTCGACGAGGGAAGGCTGGTCGGTCATGTGGATGCTCCGGTGGAGTCGTCGAGATGGAGGAACGCCGATGCCGCCGCGCCGACGACGCCGACCGTGTCGCCGTGTACGGACAGTTCGACGCGGCCGGCGGCGCCGGCCGGCCGCATGGCCTGCGACAGCGCCGCGCGGCGCACCGGCAGCAGGAGGGCGTCGCCGGCGCGGGTGACCCCGCCGCCGAGGACGACGAGCTGGGGTTCGACCACGTTGATCATGACTGCGAGGGCACGGCCCAGCGCGGCGGTGGTCTCGTCCCACAGGCGCCGGGCGAGAGGGTCGCCCCGCCCGGCGTGGACGGAGACGGTCTCGGCGGTCACCACCGGCGCCTCCCGCAGGGAGGACGCCTCGCCGCCGGCGAGCGCCTCGTCGGCGCGCCGGGCGATCGAGGTGCCCGAGGCGTACGCCTCGATGCATCCGCGCTGGCCGCAGCCGCAGAGGCGGCCGTTCCAGTCGATGATGACGTGCCCGAACTCTCCGCCGTTGCCCGCCGCGCCGCGGTACAGGCGGCCGTCGAGGATGGCGCCGCCGCCCACCCCGGTCGAGACCGTGAGGTAGAGCATGTGGCGGACGCCGCCCCAGCGCCCGTAGTGGTATTCGCCGAGCACGGCGGCGGTGGCGTCGTTCTCCAGGAACGCCAGCCGGCCGTACGCGGCCTCGACCAGGTCGACGATGGGCACGTCGTCCCAGCCCGGCAGGCCGGGCGGGCCCTGCACCCGGCCGGTGACCGGGTCGAGCGGGCCGCCGCAGCCGATGCCGACCGCGGCCACCTCCCCGGCGGTGCGGCCGGCCTCGGCCAGGGCGTCCCGGCCGAGGTCCAGCAGGCGTTTGACGGTCGTCTCCGGACCTTCCTCGACCTTGGTCGGCGTCCGGACGAACGACCGTACGTCGCCGGTCCGGCCCACGACACCGGCGGCCAGTTTGGTGCCGCCGATATCGAGGGCGAGTACGTGATCCCCGAGTGTCACGTGTCAGCCCTTCCGGCCCGTGGTGGCGATGCCCTCGATGATGTGCCGCTGGGCGAAGGCGAAGATCACGATCATGGGGATGGTCGCGATCAGGCTCGCCGCCGAGATGATCTCCCAGTGGTGCTCACCGCCGTTGCCGAACGTGTCGATGATCGACTTCAGGCCGCGGGGCATCGTGAACAGCGAGGTGTTCTGCAGGTAGATGAGCGGCTTCAGCAGGTCGTTCCAGCTCGCCTGGATCTCGAAGATGAACACGATCGCCAGCGCCGGCCGCGCCAGCGGCAGGGCGATGCGCCAGAACAGCCCGAAGAAGCTGCACCCGTCGACGCGGGCCGCCTCGAACAGCTCCCGTGGCAGCGACAGGAAGAACTGCCGCAGCAGGAAGATGTAGAACGCCGACCCGAAGATGTTCTGCGCCCACAGCGGGACCTGCGTGCCGGTCAGGCCGACCTTGTTCCAGATCAGGTAGACCGGGATCATCGTGACCGCCTGCGGCAGCATCATCGTCGCCAGCACCAGGCCGAACAGGATGTTGCGCCCCGGGAACCGGAAGTAGGCGAACCCGAACGCCACGACGGCGCTGCTGATCGTCACCGTGGTGGCGGCCGCGATGCCCACCACCGTGCTGTTGATCAGCCAGTGGAACATGTTGCCGTAGTGCCAGACGTCGGCGAAGTTGGCGACCCGCCAGTGGTGCGGGATCAGCGCGTTGTCGAACACGTCGGTGCGCGGCTTGAACGACGCGCTGATCAGCCACAGGAACGGATAGGTGAACAGCACGCTGGCGAGCGCGAGCACCACCAGGTACGGCGCGCGTTTCCAGGCCGGGAGGCGGTCGCGCCGGCCGGCTCCCGGCGGAGCCGCCTTGTCCTTGCGGGTGGCCGGGCCCTCCGCCATGGGTGTCGCGGTCAGGCCCGCAGGAGAAGCGGCCATCAGTCCCTCTCCCCCTCGTAGTAGACGAACCGGCGCGAGACCCGCACCTGGATCGCCGTGATGATCATGATCACGATGAACAGCAGCCAGGCCAGCGCGGAGGCGTAGCCCATGTGCAGGAAGCCGAAGCCCTGCTGGAACAGGTAGATGACGTAGAAGAGCGCCGCGTCGTTGGAGTAGGTGCTGTTCTGCTGGCCGCCGAAGAACATCGTGTACGCCTGGTCGAACATCTGCAGCGCCGAGATGGTCTGCACGATCAGCGTGAAGAACAGCGCGCCGCTGATCATCGGCAGGGTGATCCTGCGAAACCGCATCCACGCGCCCGCGCCGTCGAGCGCGGCGGCCTCGTACAGGTCCTTGGGCACCTGGCGCAGCGCGGCGAGGTAGATGACGACCATGCCGCCGACGCCCCACAGCATCGTCAGCGCCAGGCCCGGCTTGACCCACGCGGTGTCGGTGGTCCAGTTGGGCCCGTTGATCCCGATCAGGTGCAGCGTGCGGTTCAGCAGGCCCTGGTTGCCGTTGAGCAGCAGCAGGAACAGCGCGCCCGCGGCGACCGGCGGCGTCATCACCGGCAGGTAGAACACGGTGCGGAAGAACCCCGACGCACGGCCGACCCGGTTGAGGATCATCGCCAGGGCCAGCGCCACGACCATCGCGGACGGCACGTAGATGACCGCGTAGACGAGCGTGTTGGCGAGCGCCTTGCCGACCTTGGGATCGGAGAACATCTGCCGGTAGTTCGCCCACCCCACGTTGTGGGGCGAGCTGATGGCGTTGTAGTCGGTGAACGACAGCACGACGCTGGCGATCATCGGGCCCAGCGTGAACACGAGGAACCCGACGATCCAGATGCCGATGAAGCCGTACGCGGCCCGCGTCTCCCGGCGCCGGTCGCCCTTCCGCTTCTCCCGCACACGGGTCGCGGCGGTGGTGACGGCCGCCATCACTTCACCGCGCTGAACGCCTTAGCGGCCTCCGACTGCGCCTGCTTCATGGCGGCGTCGGGCTTTTGCTGGCCGGACAGCACGCGGTTCACCGCGTCCGTCCAGGCCGACTTGATCTCGCTGCCCGCCTTGGACGGCGCGATGCTGAAGGCGTACTCGGTGGAGGCGTAGTAGTTCTGGATGGCCTTGTCGAAGCCGGTGTTGCCGGGCTTGACGTACTTGGCCTTGATCTGCGCGTCGGCGGTGGGGTTGGCGGTCCACAGGCCGGTGAAGATGGACTTGTTCTTCTCCACCGTCGCCTCGCGCGCGGCGCCGGCCTTGAGCCACGTGTCGGTGGCGGTCATGACCCTCATCCAGTTGACCGCCGCGTCCGGGTTCTTGGAGCCCTTCGGCAGGCACCACGCGCTGCCGTTGGAGAAGCTGATCGGCTTGCCCTGCCGGTCGGTGAAGGGAATCGATTCCAGTTCCAGCTTCGGCGTCGCCTGGACGAGGACGTTGACGTACCAGCCCTCCCACGGGAACGCTCCGGCCTGGTCCTTCTGGAACTCGTTCTTGGCGCCGAACAGGTCCCAGGCGTCGCGGAACGCCTTGAACCTCGACCAGCCGCCCTGCTCGTCGATGAGGCCGACCCCGAACGTCAGTGCCTCGATGATCTTGGGGTCGTCGAGCTTCGGCGAGCCGTCGGCGTTGATCAGGTCGGCGCCGTTGGCCTTGGCCCAGAGGGGCAGGAACTCCGGCAGCTTGGGGTCGAACCCGATGCGGGAGAGCTTGCCGCCGCTCGCCTTGTAGAGCTTGACGGCGTTGGTGTGCAGGGTGTCCCAGTCGGTGGTCGCCAGGTCGGCCGCGGTCAGACCCGCGGACCGGAGCGCCTTGCCGCTCATGAGGATGTTGCGGGTGTCGTAGAACTCCGGGACGCCGTAGACCTTCCCCTCGATCGTCACCTCGCGCACGGCCGCGGGCCGGTACAGGTCGGTCTTGAGCCCGGCCTTGTCGAGGTGGTCGTCCAGGGGCTGGACGGCGCCCTTGGCGGCGTACGTGCCGACGAGGTCACGGTCGAGGTACACGATGTCCGGCGGGTTGCCGCTCGCGACCGCGGACAGGAACTGCTGGGGGTCGAAGTCACCCTCGTTGATGTTGACCTGGACCTTCGGGTACGCGCTCTTGAACGCGTCGATGCGCGCCTGGCCGACATCGTCGGGCTTGCCCATGCCCTGAATCGAGATCGCTCCGGTGTCGCCCTTGGACGCACCGCCACCGCCGCTCGTGCTCTTGCCGCCGACACCGCCGCAGGCGCTCGTGATGGCGCCGAGTGCGAGCGCGCCCGCCGAGCCGGTGAGAAAACCGCGTCGGGTGATCATTGCTCACTCCTCACAACCAGCGAATGTCCGGGCCAGGCGTGAAGAGTACGCGGTGACCTGCGGTTTCCGGTTATTTCGGGCACTGCGGGCGCGTGGAGGACCGGGCCGGACATTGAATGTGGCATCGTTACCACAGTGCGGTGACCCTATTTTCGGCCCGCAGTCACTGTCAAGACCATGTTTCGGACCGATTAACGGGCCGTTCTCATCCACGGCACGCGCGACTCACGCGCCGGTCGACGCCGCGGTGTGTGGCGTAGTCCTGGGCGCCTCGTCCACGACGGAGGTTCTGGGACGGCCGCGTCGGCGCCGGACGGTGGCGGCGCTCGTCATTGACGCCCGTCATTTCGGACTTCCGAAACAGGACGCCGACGAGCGATCCGGCCGGCGAAATGACTCATCCGCGTACTCAGGCCGGCGCCGCATTTCGAGCCGCCCGGATTCGACCATCGCGGCTCGGCCGACCGGCCACCCGGCGATCGCATCCGGCGGGGCGGTGGAGCCGCCCTTTCCCAGCCCCGGCCTCCCTGCCAGAAGGCACGATTCCGCTGGTCAGCGACGCGCCAACCGGCGTGCGGCCTACCGGCCTCATGTCGGCGGAGAACAGAGCATGGCAATGCGCTGAATGCGTTAGACGCCGAATCATGTACGGGCGCCGTTGCCCGCGGATGTCCCGTGATCGGCGAATGCGGAATGAACAGCGCGGACTCTTCACCGAGGTCGAACTCCACATCGAGCCGTACGAGGACACGAATAAGGCGGACGCCGAGATCCGCTCAGGCCGTCGGCGCGGCGGCGGCCGGGCCCGGGTCGGGGCGGACGGAGGTGGGCGAGGACTCGCGTGGCGGTGCGGTGGAGCCGCGGAAGATGATCGAGGGCTGGATGTAGCGCACCGTCGTCTGCCCGGCCGGCGCCCCGGCCATGCGGTCGACGACGAGCTGCGCGCAGGCCCGCCCGAGGTCGTCGGTGTGCTGGTCGACGGTGGTGATGCCCGGCGAGACCATCGACATCCACGGCACGTCGTCGAACGCGACCAGCGAGACGTCCTCGGGCATGCGGTGGCCGCCCTGCTGGAGGGCCTGGAAGGCGCCCTCGGCCAGCCGGTTGTTCGCGGCGAAGAGCGCCGTGACGTCCGGCCGGCGCTCGAGCAGCGCGGTCACCGCCTCACGCGCCGTGTCGGGCTGGAACCTGGTCGGCACGACCAGGCCCGGGTCCATCGGCAGGCCGGCCTCGCGCAGGGCCGCGCGGTAGCCCGCGAGACGGCCCGCGCCGGTCGTCCAGTCGGTCTCGTCGATCAGCAGCGCGATGCGCGTGTGCCCGAGCTCGATCAGGTGGTCGGTGATCCGCCGCGCGCCCTGGACGTTGTCGACCAGCACGCCGTCGGTGGTCAGGCCGTCGACCATGCGGTCGGCCTGCACCACCGGGACGCCGTCGTCCATCAGCATGCGCACCGCGCGCTCCGACACCGGCGTGATGATGGCCGCCGAGACGCGCACCGCGAGGAACGTCCGGGCGCCCTCGGCCTCGGCGTCCTGCTCCCCGTCGTTGTTGACGACGATGACGTGGTAGCCGGCCGAGCGCAGTTGCTGTTCGATGCCGGCCGCGAGGTTGGCGTAGAACGGGTTGCGCAGGTCCGAGATGAGCACGCCGACCGCGCGGCTGCTGCGGTTGCGGAGCGTACGCGCGTTGATGTCCGGGACATAGCCGATGCGCTCGGCCGCCTCGAGCACCCGCGCCCGCACGTCGGCCGCGACGTAGCCGTTGCCGCTCAGGGCGCGGGACGCGGTGGAGGGCGAGGTCGCGGCGGCACGGGCGAGGTCCTGGATGGTCGGCCGCCGGCGGGGCTGGGGAGGTTGTGCGCCGTTCGGCCGGTGTCCGGCACCGTCCTCACCTCTACGCCCCATGGTCGATGATTCTATGGCTCGGCGCGGTGAGCCCGTGTTCCGCGCGGTACTCCGCCCAGGCGTCGGCGACCGCGGCCCAGGTGGCCGCCTCGATGCGTCCCGGCACCCAGTCCATCCCGTCGGCGTAGTACAGCGCCGGCACGCCGAGTCGCGGCGCCGCGGCCGCGTACGCCCGCAGGTGCCGATCCCCGGGCAGGCGCCAGCCGTCGGTGTCCACCGGCATCTCCGGGCACGCCGCGTGCACGACCCGCGCCCGGTAGGTCATCTGCTCGACGACGGCCTCATCCGAGGGCGGCACCAGACCTTCGGGGTGGTCGTTGTGCAGCGCGTCGTTGAGCCGGATCATGTCGGTGACGTCGAGGAAGCCCGGGTCCGGCGTGTGGGTGACGATCAGCGAGCCCGGCTTGACCCGCTTCGCCGCCCGGTAGGCGACCGCCAGCAGCTCGTGCAGCAGGTCGAACCCCCACGACGGGCCGGCGTGCAGCAGGGCCGTGCCGGACGGCGTGCGCCCGGTGAAGTCGATCTTCAGGCCGTCGGCGTTCAGCCCGTCCGGGCCCAGCATGTGCGCCATCGCGTCCTCGATCACCGCGCGGCCCTCGGGGCTCTCCGGGTCGATGGCGAGCGGTGTGCCGTCCGGGGCGCGGACGCACGCCTCGGCGGGGGCGCCCTCGGGATCCCACGCCTTCCACCAGAGCAGCACCCGCTGCCCTATCGCCTGCCGGTCGGCGACGAAGCCGGCGAGGTCGGGCCACCTGACGGCGTCGGGCCGGCACGTGGCGTACCGCTCCTGCCACTTGTCGTCCACGACGATCGTGCCGGGGACGATCCCGCGACCGGCCAGGGCGTCCAGCCACTCCTCGTACAGCGTGCGGCGCGACAGCGCGGGCGCGGGCGGCCCGTCCCCGGCGGCCAGCGCGCACTGGGCGCCCCAGCCGCAGAAGATCGGCTGG
>NZ_JBHLZP010000349.1:0-9615 GCF_042429965.1 Actinoallomurus acaciae | reverse complement strand
TCGACGGCCGGATGATCGGGATGCGCTACCCGACCGAGGTCAACCTCGTCGGCGACGCGGCCGAGACCCTGCGCGCGCTCGTGCCGATGCTCGAACGCAAGAGGAAGCGCTCCTGGCGCGAGACGGTCGAGGAGAACGTCGCGCGCTCGTGGTCGGTGATCGAGAGGCAGGCCCACGTCGAGGCCGACCCGGACCCGATGCTGCTGTTCTGGGAGCTGAACCCGCGCCTGCCCGACGACACGATCGTGACCGCCGACTCCGGCTCGGCGGCGAACTGGTACGCCCGCGACCTGAGGTTCCGGGCCGGCATGCGCGGATCGCTCTCGGGCACGCTCGCGACCATGGGCTGCGGCGTGCCGTACGCCATCGGCGCGAAGTTCGCCCACCCGGACCGCCCGGTCATCGCCTTCGTCGGCGACGGCGCGATGCAGATGAACGGCATGAACGAGCTGATCACCATCAGGCGCTACATGTCCGAGTGGAGCGACCCGCGGCTGATCGTGGCGGTGCTCCACAACAACGACCTGAACCAGGTCACCTGGGAGCTGCGCGCGATGGAGGGCGCGCCGAAGTTCGTGGAGTCCCAGGCGCTGCCCGAGATGTCGTATGCCGGGTTCGCCCGGGCGATCGGGCTGGAGGGCCTCGAGGTCGAGAAGCCGGACGCCATCGGCCCCGCGTGGGACCGGGCCCTGGCCGCCGACGTGCCCGTCGTCACGTCCGCTGCGACCCCGACATCCCGCCGATCCCGCCGCACGCGGACTTCGAGCAGCTGAAGGACGCCGCCGAGGCGATCGTCAAGGGCGACCCGGACGCCTATGGCGTCGTGCGGAAGGGCCTCCGGACCAAGGCACAGGAGATCTTCGCCCGCAAGAGCTGACGCCTCGGGCGGATAGGCCCGGACCAGGAGGAATCCGTCGGCGCCGAGCAGCTGTGTCCGTACGGGTGTGGATCGCGCTACCGCGCGCCGCGTACGTCCCAGTCGTTCGGGCCGATGCGCGTGCCCTGGTCGCCGGTCTCGACCATCTCGAGTGCGGTCAGGCGGTCGACCGCGGCGCGTACGGTGCCCTCCTCCAGGCCCGTCGTGGCGGCGAGCCCGTCGACGCCGATGGGGCCGCGCAGGGTCGCGATCGCCTCATAGACGATCAGCTCGTCGCTGCTGAGGACCTGCGGCTCGCGCTTCGGCGCGGCCGGGGCGTTCTGCCGTTCGTGTGGTGTCCGGTCGCTCATCGGAGCCTCCTCTCGTCGTGCCGGTCGGCTCGATGAGAGGACGGGATGCCCGGTCCGCCGGGGCGCCAAACCTCCCGGTCCGCCGGGGTGTCGAACTCCCCCGGTCCGGACGGCTCAGCTCGCACACCCGTACCGGCGCGCCCACGCGACCAGACCGTGCCACTGCATGGCCGAGGGCGATGGGGTAGAGATTCAGGGAAGGCCGAGTCAGGACATAAGCGGTATCAGGGGAGAGCGCCGGGTCGCTGGGGCCCGGCCGCGGGATGGGGGAGGAGTGGCGACGTTTGCCCGTTGGGACCCGCGATGACGGCCGTCCGGCTTCGGACGCGGTCACCGGGCGGCGCTGGCAGGCGCTGGCGGTCTGCCTCGTCGCCGCGTTCATGACCCTGCTGGACGTCAGCATCGTCAACGTCGCGCTGCCGTCCATCCGCTCGGGCCTGCACGCCTCGTCGGACGGGCTGCAGTGGATCCTGAGCGGGTACGCGCTGGCGTTCGGGCTGGTGCTCATCCCGGCCGGCCGGCTCGGCGACGCCCGCAGCCGCCGTGCCGTCTTCATGGCCGGGCTGACGCTGTTCACCCTGTCCAGCGCCGGCGCCGGGATCGCGCCGACCACCGAGTGGCTGATCGTGGCGCGACTGGTCCAGGGAGCCGCCGCCGGCATCGTCAATCCGCAGATCGCCGGGCTGATCCAGATCCTGTTCCGCGGGCAGGAGCGGGGCCGCGCGTTCGGCGCGCTCGGCGCCACGATCGGCGTCGCGACCGCCGCCGGCCCGCTCATCGGCGGGGCGCTGATCTCCCTCGCCGGGGCGCAGGAGGGCTGGCGCTGGGTGTTCTATGTCAACATCCCGGTCGGGTTCGTCGCCCTTCCGCTCGCCTGGCGCCTGCTGCCGCCGCCGGGCGAGGGTCGCCGCCGCGAGAGCCTGGACCCGGTCGGCGTGGTGCTCCTGGGCGCCGGAGTGGTCGGCCTGCTCCTGCCGTTCGTCCAGGAGCAGCAGTGGCACGGGAGCGCCAAGTGGCTGCTCGTCCCCGCCGCCGCGCTGATCCTGCTCGGGTTCCTGGGGTGGGAGCGGCGGCACCGGCAGCCGCTGGTGAACCTGTCCCTGTTCCGCCGCCGGTCGTACGCTCTGGGCTCGACGATCGCCCTGCTCTACTTCGCCGGGTTCACCTCGATCTTCTTCATCTTCACGCTCTACCTGCAGAACGGCCTGCACTACAGCGCCCTGCTCGCCGGCCTGTCGATCACCCCGTTCGCGCTGGGCTCGGCCGCGGGGGCCATGATCGGCGGCCGGATGGTCGCCCGCCTCGGCCGCCCCCTGGTCGCAATGGGGCTCGCCCTGGTCGCCCTGGCGCTGATCGCGACCTTCCTGACCGTACGGGCGGTGCCCGGATCGCACGCGGCGCTGGCCACCGCCCTGCCGCTGCTGGTGGGCGGCTTCGGCAGCGGCCTGGTGATCTCCCCGAACCAGGCCATCACGCTGTCGGAGGTGCCGCCGGCGGGCGGCGGGAGCGCCGCGGGCGTCCTGCAGACGGGCCAGCGCATCGGTACGGCGATCGGCATCGCCGGGGTCGGTGCGGTCTTCTTCGCGGCCGTCACCGCCTCCCACGGCGACTGGGCGACGGCGTTCCGCCGGGGGCTGCTGGTGGTGACGGTGTTCGTGCTGATCGCGCTGGGCGCGGCCGTCACGGACCTGGTCGCCGGCCGCCGGCTCCGGCCCGGCCGGTAACCCCCGTAGTGATGCCACCCCCTCGCGTGCGGGCCGTGAATCGGGTTGGATGGCAGGCCATGAAGGTAGTAGGCGTTCGGAGGTTCGGCGGGCCGGAGGCACTCGAGGTCGTCGAGGTGGACGAGCCTCATCCCGGGCCGGGAGAGATCCGCGTCCGCGTGCACGCGGCGGCGGTGAACCCGACCGACACTCTCTTCCGCGCCGGCGTGACGAGCGCCGAGGCGCTGCGCGACCGGCCACCCCCGTACGTCCCCGGTATGGACGTGGCGGGCGTGGTCGACGAGGTGGGTGAGGGCGCCCGCCAGTCCACCGGCGACCACGTCATGGCGATCACACTGCCCCGCAGCAGGCTGGGCGGCGGGTACGCCGAGCACGTCGTCGTGCCGTCCGATTCGGCCACGGCGATGCCGCTCGGCACGACGTACGCCGAGGCGTGCACCCTGCCGATGAACGGCATGACCGCGCAGCTCACCCTCGACCGTCTCGCGCTCGGCCCCGGCCGTACGCTGGCGGTCACCGGGGCCGCCGGGGCGTACGGCGGATACGTCGTGCAACTCGCCAAGGCGCGCGGGCTGCGGGTCGTGGCGGACGCGTCGCCCGAGGACGAGCCGCTCGTCCGCCGGCTCGGTGCCGACGTGGTCGTGGCACGCGGTCCGGAGGTCTCCCTGCGCATCCGGCAGGCGCTGCCGGACGGCGTGGACGCGGTCGCCGACGGCGTGGTCATCGGCGCTCCCCTGCTCGCGGCCGTGCGGGACGGCGGCGCGATCGCCGCGGTGCGCGGCTTCGGCGCCGAGACCGAGCGCGGCATCGTCGTCCATGAGATCTGGGTCAGTGAGTACGCCCGCGAGTGGGACAAGCTGGACGAGCTGCGCCGCCTCGCCGACACCGGCGCCGTCACGTTGCGCGTCGCCCAGACGTATCCGCCGGAGCGGGCGGCCGACGCTCACCGCCGCCTGGAGGCGGGCGGTGTCCGCGGCCGGTTGGTGATCATGTTCCGGCCGTGACCTCGGCGGTGTGCGCGCGGCGTACGCGGGGCAGCAGGAGCGCGGGCACCAGGGCGAGCGCGCTGAAGCCGATCGCCCACCAGAAGGTGTGCGCGTACGCCGTGTCCCGCGGGTGCGCGGTGAGCTGCCACTGCAGGATCACCGCGAGCAGTGCGGCGCCGAACGACCCGCCGACCTGCTGCAGGATCCGCGTGGCGCTGCCGGCGTGCGGGATGTCGGCGGGATCCAGTCCCTGGTACGCCGCGGCCATGACGGCGATGTTCGCCCCGCTCATCCCGGCGCCGCGTACGACGAGGGAGGCGGCGAGCAGCCACTCGGGCCCGCCTCGGGCGAAGGCCAGCGTGCCGAGCGCGGTGAGCACGGTGCCGATGAGGACGAACGGCCGCGGGCCGACGCGGTCGATGAGCGTGCCGAGCGGACCGCGCGTGAGCAGGCTGCCCAGGCCCTGCGGCGCGAGCAGCAGCCCGGCGGCGATGACGCCCTGGCCGCGGACCTGCTGGTAGTACAGCGGCAGCAACAGCATCGCCCCGAACAGCGACAGGCCCGACAGGAACAGCAGGGCCGACGACGCGGCGAAGGACCGTACGCGGAACAGGCGCAGGTCCACGGCCGGTTCGGTGTCCGTGCGCAGGGCGTGCACGACGAAGGCCGCGAGCATCAACGCCCCCGCCGCCAGCGGGAACAGCACCGCCGCGTGCCCGAAGCCGCCGTGCGAGCCCACCTGCGACAGCCCGTAGATGATCGCGGCGAGCCCGGGTGACAGCAGGGTCAGCCCGAGCAGGTCGATGCGCCGCCCGCCGCGCGGCGCGTCGGCGGGCAGGCCGCGCCAGGCCAGGATCAGCGCGACGGCGCAGATCGGGACGTTGACGTAGAAGATCCACCGCCAGCTCGCGTTGCCCACGATCAGCCCGCCGATCACCGGGCCGAGGATCGGGCCGATCAGCGCCGGGATGGTGATCGTGGCCATGAGCCGTCCCAGGGACCGCCCGCCCGCGGCGCGCAGCAGCAACGTCTGCATGATCGGCAGCATCAGCCCGCCGCCGACGCCCTGCAGCGCCCGGAAGGCGATGAGGCTGCCGGCGTTCCAGGCCACGCCGCACAGCATCGACCCGGCCAGGAACAGCACCAGCGAGATCAGCCACATCCGCTTGGCCCCGAACCGTCCGGTCAGCCAGCCGGTCGCCGGGATCGCCATCGCGAGTGCCAGCAGGTACGCGGTGACCACCCACTGGACCGCCGCCAGCGACGTGTGCAGGTCGCGGCCCAGCGTGTCGATCGCGACATTGACGATCGTGCTGTCCAGCAGCGGCGCCAGCGCACCGACGACCAGGATCATCGCGAGCTTGAGCAGCGCCGGGTCGAGCCGCTCCGCCCGTGCCGTGTCCGCCACGGTCCCCACCTCCACGCAAATAAGAGACGTTCTGTCTCTAATGCGAAGGAGTGTAGAGTGGCAGAGTTAGGAGACGCAAGGTCTCTTATTGGAGGGTGCGGTGAACGACGACGCCCCGGCCATGCGACGCCGGCGCGGCCCCGAGCTGGAGGCGGCGATCCTGTGCGCCGCCTGGGAGGAGCTCGGCGCGGTCGGCTACATGAACCTCACGATGGAGGGCGTCGCCGACCGCGCGCGTACCGGCAAGCAGGTGCTCTACCGCCGCTGGCGCAACCGGGCCGAGCTCGTGCTGGCCGCCATGCGGTTCCACGTCGTGTCGATCGCCGACGACGTTCCCGACACCGGAGAGCTGCGCGGCGACGTCCTCGCCGTGCTCGAACGGATGGCGCACCGCTACCACGACGTGGGCCCGGACGTCGTACACGGCCTGATGTCCGAGGCGCGCGACATCGCCCCCGAGCACTTCGCGATCATGATCGGCGTGATGGAGACCATCCTGAAGCGCGCCGCCGACCGGGGTGAGATCCGCTCCGGGGCGGTCGGCCGGCGGATCACCACCATCCCGGTCGACCTCCTCCGGCACGAGATGCTGCTGAACTCCGCCCCGGTTCCGGCGTCCACGCTCGTCGAGATCGTCGACGAGGTCTTCCTCCCGCTGGTCCGTGCGCGATCCGGCTGAGTCCCTCAGTCCCCGTGCGGGTCGGCGGCGTTGAGCGTCTCGACGACCTGGTCGTAGTCGCCGCGCGCCTCGCCGTAGCGGAGGAACTTCACCCGCTCGACCTGGATCTCCTTCGCGTCGGGCCGGGTTTCGAGCAGCGCCACGACCTCCGTCACGAACTCCTCCAGCGGCATCGCGAACTCACTGTCCTCCTGCCCGGGCAGCAGCGAGGTGCGGACCGCGGGCGGTTCGAGCTCCACGACCTTCACGGTCGTGTCGGCGAGCTGGAGCCGGATCGACTCGCTGAGCATGTGGATCGCGGCCTTCGAGGCGTTGTAGCTCGGCGTGACCTTGAGCGGCGTGAACGCCAGGCCCGAGGAGACCGTGACGATCGTTGCGTCGGGCCGGCTCCGCAGGTGCTCGACGAACGCGGCGATGAGCCGGATCGGGCCGAGCACGTTGGTGGTGACGACGGACTCGGCGGAGGCGAGGAACGTCTCGGGCCGGTGCCAGTCCTCGATCCTCATGATCCCGGCCATCGCGACGAGGACGTTGAGGTCGGGGTGCTCGGCCAGTACACGCTTCGCGGCGGACTCGATGCTCGCGGCGTCCGTCGTGTCGATCTGGACGGTGTCGATGCCGGGGTGCTCGGCGGCGATCCGTTCGAGCAGCTCGGCCCGGCGGCCGCCGACGATGACGGTGTTGCCCTTGGCCTGCAACGCGAGGGCGAGGGCCAGGCCGATGCCGCTGGTGGAACCGGGGATGAAGATGGTGTTTCCGGAGATGTCCATGCCCTGAGCCTCACCGCCCGGCCGGCCCGGCGGCAGAGATCGGTCATCGGGGGATCGGCGATCCCTGGTTCACCCGCGGTACCGGCCGATAATGGGTCATATGGATCGCACAGCACTGGCGGACTTCCTGCGCCGCCGCCGTGAGGCGTTGCAGCCGGAGGACGTCGGGCTGCCCGAGGGCGCACGCCGCCGGGCCCCGGGCCTGCGGCGCGAGGAGGTCGCGGCCCTCGCCGTGATGTCGACCGACTACTACACGCGACTCGAACAGCGACGCGGTCCGCAGCCGAGCGAGCAGATGCTCGCGTCGCTCGCCCGCGCGCTCCGCCTGACCGGCGGCGAGCGCGACTACCTGTTCGAGATCGCGGGACACGGCACTCCGACGTCGGTGTCGGCCGCGACGCATGTCGCCCCGGCCCTGATGCGGGTGCTGGACCGCCTGGACGACACCCCGGCGCTGATCCTGTCCAACCTGGGCGAGACGCTCGTGCAGAACCGTATGGCCGACGCCCTGTTCGGCGACAGGTCGGGCTACACGGGCCTCGCCCGCAGCGAGATCTACCGCTGGTTCACCGACCCCTCCGAGCGGCTGCGCTACCCCGAGGACGACCGCGACCGGCAGAGCCGCGCCCTGGTCGCGAACCTGCGCGCCGCCTACGCCCCGATGGGCCCGCGGTCACGGGCCGGTGAGCTCGTACGGGCGCTGCGGAGGGCGAGCACGGAGTTCGCCGAACTGTGGGACCGGCACGAGGTCGCGAAGCGCTTCGAGGACCACAAGACGCTCATCCACCCCGAGCTCGGCCCGATCGAACTGGACTGCCAGGTGCTGTTCACCGAGGACCAGTCGCAGGCGCTCCTCGTGCTCACCGCGCCCCGGCGGTCGGAGGGATACGAGAAGCTGCGACTGCTCGCGGTGCTGGGCCAGGACCGGTTCGCCGAGACGCACCCCTAAGGCGTGTTTCGAAGTCCCGCCGTCCGGGAGACTCGCCGTCCGGGAGACTCGCCGTCCGGGAGACTCGCCGTCCGGGAGACTCCCCGCCCTCCCGGGGGCGCCGACCCCACTTCCATTGTCAAGCCACCCCACACGCCAAAGGAAGACCGCACGCACGGCTGTGGAAAACCCACGACCAACCACTTCGAGAAAGGCACTGGTCCTCCGGGCCGGAGGTGCCACGGCGCGCACGGGCATTCGCCATTTCGCGCACTGGCCGGGAGGCCGTCCGCTCTCGTGCGATAGGTCTTCAGGGGTGAACAGCCGTTACAGGTCTTTGCGGGCACTTGCCGGTTTCGGTCTATCGGCCGCCCTGTTTGCCGCTTGCTCGGGGAACGGTTCGGCGGAAAAGCCGCAGGAGTCCGCGCTGAGCCCTCTGCCCACGAAGACGACGATCTCCGCCGCGCTCGGTACCACCCTCAAGCTGAGGTCGGGCATCGGTACCGACAAGCCGGACCCGAACCTGGGGCCGCCGGAGATCGAGGTGGCCGCCACCAGGTTCGTCGACCCGGTCAAGGCCACCGACGACCCGGTGGCGAAACCGGCTCCCGGCAACCGTCTCGTCGCGGTCCGGTTCACGTTCACCGACCGGTCGGTGAACCCCTTCAAGACGGCGCCCGACGACGCGAGCGTCGTCGACGGCCAGGGAAAGTCCTACCAGGCCAAGGTCGCGCTGAGGCTGTCCGTGAGCCCGCTGATCCCCACGGTCGACGTGCCGGCGGGTGGCACGCAGACCGGCTACATCCCCTTCGAGGTGCCCCAGGGGGTGTCGATCACCAAGGTGCACTGGGCGATGGACCTGGGCGCCGGCCAGACCGGGGAGTGGAAAGTGAGCTAGTGCCGCGTCGGCGACACCGTGCCGTCCGAACGGCGCGTCGGCTCGGGCTAGGGTCAGCGCTCATGGGAACACCGGGTATCGCGCATCGCGAGGTGCCGGAGCGTAGGCACGACACTCTGGAACGGCTCGCCACAGAGCGGGATATATGGGTCTCGACGGCTCACCCCGATCACGGTCCGCACCAGGTGCCGCTGTGGTTCTGGTGGGATGGGCGAGCGGTACGGATGTGCACCGGCGCGACCTCCGCGACGGCGCGTAACGTCCGGGAGGAGCCGCGGGTGCGCCTGGCCCTGCCGGACACCTCCGACGTGGTGCTTGTCCAGGGGGAGGCGGAGTGCTTCCCGGACCAGGACGTGCCCGACGACGCCGCGAACGGGTTCGCCGGCAAGTTCGGATGGGATCCGCGTACCGAGGACGGCCCTTTTCTCTACGTACGCGTGGAGCCGAAGACCGTACGCGCCTGGCGAGGCGAACCGGAACTGCGCGGCAGGGTCATCATGCGCGACGGGGTGTGGCTGGGGTAGCTCCCAAGGGCCCGCCGGCGCCAGCAGCGGACCACGCCGGCGGGCGGCGAGTCTCTCGCGGGCCCGACGTGACTCCGGCCCACGGCTAGGAGGCGGTGGCGTTCACCGCTTCCGCGAGGAGGTCCTCCTCCGACGCTCCCCGGCGCCAGTAGCCGGTGAACGTGACCGCGCGGCGGTCGAATCCGCGCTCGCCGACCAGGTGGCGGCGTAGCGTGCGGACGGCTCCGGCCTCACCGGCGATCCAGGCGTACGGGTCGCCGGCGGGGAGCGCGGCGTTACGGATCGCCTCCACGGCCGGTCCGGCCTGCCCGCGGACGAGCCAGTTGATCTCCGCGTCGGCCTCGGTCGGCAGCCGCCGGATGTCCGCGGCGTGCGGCACCTCGATCCACGCGCGGACGCGCGTGCCGGGCGGCAGCCAGGCCAGGATGCCCGCCATCGCGGGCAGCGCGGTCTCGTCGGCGGCGAGCAGCA
>NZ_JBHLZP010000348.1:0-8908 GCF_042429965.1 Actinoallomurus acaciae | reverse complement strand
AACAGCCGTCGCGGTCGGCCGGCGTGGTGCTGGCCGCCATCGTCGTGCGGATCAGAGGTACTGGCCGGTGTTGGCGACGGTGTCGATGGAACGGCCGGCCTCGGTGCCCTGCTTGCCGGAGACGAGCGTACGGATGTAGACGATCCGTTCGCCCTTCTTGCCGGAGATGCGGGCCCAGTCGTCGGGGTTGGTGGTGTTGGGCAGGTCCTCGTTCTCGCTGAACTCGTCGACGCAGGCGGCGAGCAGGTGGTTGACCCGCAGGCCCTTCTGCCCGCTGTCGAGGAAGTCCTTGATGGCCATCTTCTTCGCCCGGTCGACGATGTTCTGGATCATCGCGCCGGAGTTGAAGTCCTTGAAGTAGAGGACTTCCTTGTCGCCGTTGGCGTAGGTCACCTCGAGGAAGCGGTTCTCCTCGCTCTCGGTGTACATCCGCTCGACGACCCGCTGGATCATGCCGTCGACCGTGGCCTCGGCCGAGCCGTCGTGCTCCTTCACGTCGTCGGGGTGGAGGGGAAGTCCGGCGAGGATGTACTTGGAGAAGATGTCCTTGGCCGCCTCGGCGTCGGGACGCTCGATCTTGATCTTCACGTCGAGGCGCCCGGGGCGCAGGATCGCCGGGTCGATCATGTCCTCCCGGTTGGAGGCGCCGATGACGATGACGTTCTCCAGGCCTTCGACGCCGTCGATCTCCGAGAGCAGCTGCGGCACGATCGTGTTCTCGACGTCGGAGGAGACTCCGGATCCGCGGGTGCGGAAGATGGAGTCCATCTCGTCGAAGAAGACGATGACCGGCGTGCCCGCGGAGGCCTTCTCGCGTGCGCGCTGGAAGACCAGGCGGATGTGCCGCTCGGTCTCGCCGACGTACTTGTTGAGGAGTTCGGGGCCCTTGATGTTGAGGAAGAAGCTCTTGCCCTCGGCGCCGGTCTTCTCCGCGACCTGTTTGGCCAGGGAGTTGGCGACGGCCTTGGCGATGAGGGTCTTGCCGCAGCCGGGCGGGCCGTAGAGCAGAACGCCCTTGGGCGGGCGAAGCTGGTGTTCGCGGAAGAGGTCGGCGTGGAGGTAGGGCAGCTCGACGGCGTCGCGGATCTGCTCGATCTGCGGACCCAGGCCGCCGATCTCCTGGTAGGAGATGTCGGGGACTTCCTCGAGGACGAGTTCTTCGACCTCGGCCTTGTGGATCTTCTCGTAGGCGTACCCGGAGCGCGTGTCGAGCATGAGCGAGTCACCGGCGCGCAGGGAGACTCCGCGCAGGGGCTCGGCGAGCTTGACGACGCGTTCCTCGTCGGCGTGCGCGATGACAAGGGCGCGTTCGCCGTCGGCGAAAACCTCCTTGAGCATCACGACTTCGCCCTGGGTCTCGAACTCGAGTGCGGCGACGACGTTGAGCGCCTCGTTGAGCATGACCTCCTGGCCACGCTGCAACTCCTCGATCTCGATACCCGGGCTGACGTTCACCCGCAGCTTGCGTCCGCCGGTGAAGATGTCGACCGTGCCGTCCTCGCGCGCGGCGAGGAACGTTCCGAAGGCGGATGGCGGCTGCGCGAGGCGGTCGACTTCCTCCTTCAGCGCGATGATCTGCTCTCGGGCTTCCTTGAGAGTCGCCACGAGGCGTTCGTTCTGGCCCGTAACCGCGGCCAGGCTTGCCTGCGCCTCATGTAGGCGTTCTTCGAGTACACGTACTTGTCGGGGGGATTCCGCGAGCTTTCGGCGCAGCACGGAGATCTCCTCCTCGAGGAAGGAGACCTGCGTCTGGAGGTCACGGACCTCCTTTTCGTGCTGCGCCTTACGCGCCCCGGCATCGTCACGAGCGGCCACGCTCGTCACCTCCTCAGGCAGAGACGACGACCTAACTGAAACCCTACCTATCCGGAGCGCCTCCGTAACATGGCCAACGGGTACTCGTGTCGTGGCGGGGCGGCGACGGGGTACGGGAATCGGATGCTTTCGCAGGTCGGAGGCCACATGGGGTGGTAGTGGCCCCGCTTCCGAAAAACCGCGGTGGGCCGTTTCCGCGGGCCGGAGGAGACACGTGACCGATACGCGGCGGACACGCGCCTGACACACGGCACACATAAAGAGGTCACCGGAACGGCACGGACCGGGTTCACGCGATCACGGTCGGTCAGCCGCCGGGGTCAGTCGAGCGGCGCGGGGGGTTCGGGGGTATCGCCGGACTGGGCTCCCTTGGCGGGCCGCCGCCGGCGCACCGGGGGGCGTACGCCGTCGGCGAGGCGGCGCGCGGTGGCGAGGAAGCCGGTGTGGCCGACCATGCGGTGGTCGGGGCGTACGGCGAGTCCTTCGACATGCCAGGAGCGCAGGAGGGTCTCGAAGGCGTACGGCTCGGCGAAGGCGCCGTGCTCGCGCAGGCTCTCCACGATCCGCGACAGCTGCGTGGTGGTGGCGACGTAGGCGCAGACGAGGCCGCCGGGGACGAGGGCCTTGGCGACGGCGTCGACGCATTCCCAGGGGGCGAGCATGTCCAGGACGACGCGGTCGACGTCGGTGTCGGTGAGGGCGTCCTCGAGGGAGCCGACGGTGAGGCGCCAGGCGGGGTGCGGCCCGCCGAAGTAGGTCTCGACGTTCGTGCGGGCGATGCCGGCGAAGTCCTCGCGGCGCTCGTAGGAGGAGACCATGCCGTGTTCGCCGACGGCGCGCAGGAGCCAGCAGGTCAGCGCGCCGGAGCCGGCACCGGCCTCGACGACGCGGGCGCCGGGGAAGATGTCGGCCATGGTGACGATCTGGGCGGCGTCCTTGGGGTAGACGACGGCGGCGCCGCGGGGCATGCGGAGCGCGTAGTCGGCGAGGAGCGGCCGGAAGGCGAGGTATTCGGTGCCGCCGGTGGAGCGGAAGACGCTGCCCTCGGGGCTGCCGATGATCTCGTCGTGCGGGATGGCGCCCTTGTGGCTGTGGTAGAGCTTGCCGGGCTGGAGGGTGACGGTGTTGACCCGTCCCTTGGGGTCGGTGAGCTGAACCCTGTCGCCGGGACGGAACGGCCCGTGCGGGGCCGCGGGCATGGCGGAGCCGGCGATCGGTTCGGTCATGAGACCTCCTTCGCCGGCCTCATGACCAAGGTGCTGTGCTTGCCGGTTCCCTCGCTTCGCTCGCTCACGCGTCAAGGCTATCGAGGTCCGGGGGGCGGCCGGACCGCGGCTCGGGGACCGCCGGGGCACCCGGCCCGTGATGTGCGTCGGTCAGCGCCGGGTGAAGGTCTTGGCGAGGTCCTGGGCGGCGAGCACGCCGTACGTCTCGCCGGACGGCTCGACCAGGAGGTACTCCGAGGCGGGCGCGCGGTTGACGGCGGCGACGAGGTCCTCGCCGGTGATGTCGGCGGGCAGGATCATCCCGGGGTCGAGCGCGCGGGTGAGGGAGGCGGTTTCGACCCAGGGCCGCCGGTGCTCGGGGGTGGCGATGACGGCGGTCTCGCTGACGATGCCGACGGGGTCGTCGTCGTGGCCGACGACGACGATCGCGCCCGCGCCGGCTTCCTGGGCGCGGCGTACGGCCTCGGCGAGGGGGGTGTTCTGGGGAACGCTGACGGCGCGGCGGGCGAGGGCGCGGGCGTTGAGGAGGGGGATGCGGTCGCGGATGCGGGCGACGCGGATGGCCTCGCCGGCGCCGACCCAGATGAAGGAGGCGACGAGCGCGGCCCAGACGACGGTGAGCCAGCGGTCGCCGCCGCCGGTGGCCGAGAGCACGGCGCCGAGGATGAGCACGGCGACCGCGACGACGCGGCCGGCCCAGCCGGCGGCGACGGTGGCGGTGCGCTGGCGTCCGGTGATCTTCCAGACGGCGGCGCGGACGAGCCGTCCGCCGTCGAGGGGCAGGCCGGGCAGGAGGTTGAACACGCCGACGAGGAGGTTGGCGAGGGTGAGGGCCTCGATGAGCAGGACGGTGACGTCGGGCATGGGCACGAGGACGAGCGCGGCGTAGCCGCCGACCGCGAGGGCGAGGGACAGCAGGGGCCCGGCGGCGGCGACGAGGAACTCACGGCCGGGCGTGCGGGGCTCCTCCTCGATCTCGGAGACGCCGCCGAGGATGTGGAGGGTGATGGCGCGGACGGGCAGGCCGAAGCAGCGGGCGACGAGGGAGTGGCCGATCTCGTGGACGAGGACCGAGGCGTACAGCAGCACGGCGTAGGTGAGGGCCACGAGGTAGCTGACCGGCCGGTGGACGTGCTGGGCGACCTGGGGTTCGAACATGACCGTGATGACGATGGCCACGATGAACCAGGTCGGTGAGACGTAGACGGGGATGCCGAACGGGCGTCCCATGAGGATCCCCGGCCGAGCCGGGCCGGACCGATCGCCCTGGGGCGCGCTGTCTGCCACGCCCCTGATGCTACGTGGACCGGTGGCGGATGCGGCACGCGACGCGGTGATGGTTCACCGGTGTTCCGTCGTCGGCCTGCCCTAGGGTTACGCGCATGACGGCCACCGAGATCAACACCGAGACCGACGGCGGAGCGGGCGAGGAGGGGGGATCGGCCGGCGGTGTGACGGTGGTCGGGTCGCTGTCGCCGTCGCGCGCGGGCGACTTCATGACGTGCCCGCTGCTGTACCGCTTCCGCGTGATCGACCGCATCCCGGAGCGGCCGAGCACGGCGCAGGTGCGGGGCACGCTCGTGCACGCGGTGCTGGAGCGGTTGTTCGACATGCCGGCGGCGGCCCGGACGCCGGCGGCGGCGCTGGAGTTGCTGGGGCCGGAGTGGGAGCGCCTGCTGGCCGAGGAGCCGGAGCTGGCGACGCTGTTCGACGAGGACGGCACCGAGGAGGAGGGCGCGCGGGAGGAGTGGCTGGCCGAGGCGCGCACGATGGTGGAGCGTTACTTCTCGCTGGAGGATCCGCGGCGGCTGGAACCGGCGAGCCGTGAGCTGTACGTCGAGACGGTCCTGGAGTCGGGGTTGCAGCTGCGGGGCTACATCGACCGGCTCGACGTGGCGCCGACCGGTGAGGTGCGCGTGGTCGACTACAAGACCGGGCGTGCGCCGCGGGCCGACTTCGAGGCGCGTGCGCTGTTCCAGATGAAGTTCTACGCGCTGGTGCTGTGGCGGTTGCGCGGCACGGTGCCGCGGCTGCTGCAGCTGATGTATCTCGGCAACGGCGAGATCCTGCGGTACGCGCCGGACGAGGCCGACCTGCGGGCGACGGAGCGCAAGGTCGAGGCGCTGTGGAAGGCGATCCGGCGGGCGATGGACTCCGGTGAGTGGCGGGAGCGTACGAGCCGGCTGTGCGACTGGTGCGACCACAAGCAGCGCTGCCCGTCGTTCGGGGGCGTGCTGCCGCCGCTGCCGCAGGCGGGCGCGGCAGGCACCGCGGGCGCGGCGGACGGTGAGCCGCTGGGGCCCGAGCGCGACGACCTGTGAGCGGCGGGGCATGGGGGCTCCGCGTTTCCTCCGCCGGTGCCGGCGTTCTCCTCCCTGCGGAGGAGGGGATATCCGCGTTCAGGAGGGGTCCACGACAGGCCGGAACCCCTAACGTGAAGGGGTGTCCGAGCTCATTCGCAGCCGTCGTGCGTGGCTTGGTGCGCATCCTCTCGTCGCGGATGCGCTCGTTTCGGCTTTCCTGACGGTCTCCTGCCTGGTCGAGTCCACGTTCCAGGACTCCTACGGCGCCCTTCCCGGCAGGCATCCGGACGTGCTGTGCGTCGTGCTGATGTCGGTCGTGGTGATGTCCCTGACGCTGCGGCGGCGCATGCCGGTGCCGGTGATGGCGTTCACGCTGGCCGGGAACCTGATGCTCACGGCGCTGGGCTACGTGCCCACGCTGGGCGCCGCCCTGGCGTGCCTGGTGGCGCTGTACTCCGTGGCCTCGCACCGCGGGCTGGGCACGAGCCTGCCGGTCGGCGTGCTGGCACTGGTGACGTACCTGATCACGATGGCCGTACAGGGGCACACGTTCTGGCAGTCGCTGAGCAACGCGGTGCTGTTCACCGGCGCGTGGTGGATCGGGCGGAGCCTGCGGCTGCGCCGGGCGTACCTGGATGAGCTGGAGGCGCGGGCGCGGCGCCTGGAGCGGGCGCGGGAGGCCGACTCGCGCGCGGCGCGGGCGGAGGAGCGTTCACGGATCGCCCGTGAGCTGCATGACGTGGTGGCCCATCATGTGAGCGTGATGACGGTTCAGGCGGGCGCGGCGCGGCGGATCCTGCACCGCGACCCGGAGTCGGTGCAGGACGCCCTGTCGACGATCGAGCAGATGGGCCGTACGGCACTCGGTGAGATGCGGCGGCTGGTGGGGGTGCTGCGCACTGAGGCGGAGCCGGCGCGCAGCGAGCTGTCGCCGCAGCCGGGCGTGAACGACGTGAGCGGGCTGGTGGAGCAGTTGCGTGAGACCGGCCTGCAGGTGCAGCTGTGGATCGAGGGTGAGAGCCGGTCGCTGTCGCCGGGGGTGGATCTGGCGGCGTTCCGGCTGGTGCAGGAGGCGCTGACGAATACCCTGAAGCACGCCGGGCCGCAGGCGCGGGCGTGGGTGCGCATCCAGTACGCCGACCGTCAGCTGGAGATCGAGGTGGAGGACGACGGCCGGGGGCTCGTGGCGGGGCTGGCCCGGCCGGGCGGGGGCGGCAATGGGCATGGGCTGATGGGCATGCGTGAACGGGTGGCCCTCTATGGTGGCGATCTGCGGATCGGACCGCGCTCGGGCGGTGGATTCGAGGTCCGCGCCCGATTTCCGTTGGAGGTTCCGTGACGATCAGGGTGCTGCTGGTCGATGACCAGCCGCTGCTGCGCACCGGGTTCCGTCTCATCTTGGAGGGTGAGGCGGACATCGCCGTGGTCGGCGAGGCCGGCGACGGCGCGCAGGCGGTGGAGCTGACCCGCACGCTGCTGCCGGAGGTGGTCCTGATGGACATCCGGATGCCGGGTGTGGACGGGATCGAGGCGACGCGGCGGATCGTCCGCGAGGAGGCGGCCAAGCACGATCCCCGGGTGCTGATCCTGACCACGTTCGACCTGGACGAGTACGTCGTGGAGGCGGTGCGGGCGGGGGCGAGCGGGTTCCTGCTGAAGGACGCGCCGCCGGAGGACCTGGTCACGGCGATCCGCATCGTCGCGGACGGTAACGCGATCGTGGCGCCGAGTGTGACGCGGCGGCTGCTGGACCGGTTCGCGACCCGGCTGCCGTCGGTGCGCGAGGAGGCGCCGCCGCGTGGGCTGGCGATGCTGACCGAGCGGGAGCTGGAGGTGCTGCGGCACGTGGCGCGGGGGCTGTCCAACGCCGAGATCGCCGCGCAGCTCGTGGTGAGCGAGACGACGATCAAGACGCATGTGGGGAACCTGCTGGCCAAGCTGGGGCTGCGCGACCGTGTCCAGGCCGTGGTGTTCGCCTACGAGACCGGCCTGATCCAACCCGGCCAGGCGTAGCGCCGGTCGGCGACCGCGATCGCGACCTGTCGATCGAATTCCGGCCGCTCGCCTTCCTGGAGCCCTGCCGTCCCCCTGCGATGCGGCGAGCGGGCCCTCGTCCTCCGGGCGGAGGAAGGGGCCGGGCCGGCTCCGCCCTCGGGCGGACGGCAGGTCCGTCCCGTGGGCCGAGGCCCCGGCGTCACCACGGCCCTAGCGTGTTTGCGACAACAACGGAACACGGCCGCAAGGAGCCTTCGGTGACCAGCAGCGCCCACATGACGAATGGTGGGCCGCCCGGCCCCGCGGCCCCGGCGACGGCCGCACGCGCCGACCGCATCTCCAAGGCGTACGGCCGGGGCGACGCGCGGGTCGTCGCTCTCGACGAGGTGTCGGTGAGCCTGGAGCGTGGCCACTTCACCGCCGTGATGGGGCCGTCCGGTTCGGGCAAGTCGACGCTCATGCACTGCATGGCGGGCCTGGACTCGGTCGACTCCGGGCGGGTCTTCGTCGCGGACGTGGAGGTCACCGGGCTGGACGACAAGCGGCTGACGCGGCTGCGCCGCGACCGCATCGGGTTCGTCTTCCAGGCGTTCAACCTGGTGCCGACGCTGACGGCGCTGGAGAACATCACGCTGCCGCTGGACATCGCGGGCCGCGCGGTCGACCGGGCGTGGCTCGACACGGTCATCGACACGATCGGGCTGCGGCAGCGGCTCGGGCACCGGCCGAGCGAGCTGTCGGGCGGCCAGCAGCAGCGGGTCGCGTGCGCCCGCGCGCTCGCGTCCCGGCCGGAGATCATCTTCGCGGACGAGCCGACCGGCAACCTGGACTCGCGGTCCGGGGCGGAGGTGCTGGCGTTCCTGCGCAACTCGGTGCGCGAGATGGGCCAGACGGTCGTGATGGTGACCCATGACCCGGTGGCGGCGTCGTACGCGGACCTGGTGCTGTTCCTGGCGGACGGCCGGCTGGTGGACCAGATGCCCGATCCGACGGCGGAGAAGGTCCTGGAGCGCATGAAGGGCTTCGACCTGCCGGGGGTGATCGCGTGACCGGGTGGAGCGCGGGAGCCGACGGCACGGCCCCGGCGGTCGCTCCCTCCGGCGACGCGAGGGCGCGCGCATGATCGTGAAGGTGACGTTGCGCAACCTCGTCGCGCACCGGCTGCGGCTGGCGCTCACCGCGCTGGCGGTGATCCTCGGCGTCGCGTTCGTCGCCGGCACCCTGGTGTTCACCGACACGATGAGCCGGCGGTTCGACGAGCTGTTCGCCGACACGGGCAAGAACGTCGCGGTGCAGGTCCGCCCCAAAAAGGTGATCGACACCGGTGACGGCGGCGACGCCCCGACCGTCCCGGCCTCGCTCGTCGCGACGGTCGCGGCGGTGCCCGGGGTCGCGCGGGCGTACGGCGAGGTCAGTGGTTTCGCCGCGATCGTCGGCCGGGACGGCAGGGTCGTCGGTGGTTCCGGCCCGCCGCAGCTGGGCGCCGACTGGGACCCCGGCGACCACGACCACCCGATGAAGGCCGGGCGCGGCCCGGTGCGGGCCGGGGAGGTCGCCGTCGACGCGCGG
>NZ_JBHLZP010000347.1:0-8909 GCF_042429965.1 Actinoallomurus acaciae | reverse complement strand
GGCCACCCGCGTCACCTCACCGGCGAACGCCGACAGCTGATCCACCATCGTGTTGACGGTCAGCTTGAGCTCCAGGAGCTCGCCGGTCGCCTCGACCGTCACGGAGCGGGTCAGGTCGCCGCTCGCCACCGCCTTCGTGACCACCGCGATGTCGCGGACCTGGGCGGTCAGCCGGTCCGCCATCGTGTTGACCGCCTCGGTCACGTCACGCCAGCTGCCCGACAGCCCGCGCACCTTCGCGCGTCCGCCGAGCCGGCCCTCCGTGCCGACCTCGCGGGCCAGACGGGTCACCTCGCCGGTGAACATCGACAGCTGGTCGACCATCTGGTTGATCCGCTGGCCGAGCCTGCGCAGGTCGCCGCGCAGCGGGTGCTTGCCGTCGCTCGGGTCCATCCGCTGGGACAGGTCACCGCCCGCGACCGCGTCCAGGACCCGGGTGGCGTTCGCCGTGGGGATCACCAGCGCGTCGATCAGCGTGTTCACCGTGTCGACGCTCCCCGACCAGGCGCCGCCCGGCGCCGGGCAGAGACGTTCGTCCAGCCGGCCGTGGCGGACCACCTCGCGGGTCACACGTGCCAGCTCACCGGCGAAGTGCTGGTGCCGGTCGGCGATCTGGTTGAACGCCCGCGCCAGGTCCGCCGTGATCCCCTCGTGGTCGGCGGGCAGCCGTACCCGGAAGTCACCGTCGCCCAGAGCCGGCATCGCGGCCAGCAACGGCCGGAGCTCGCTCACGCGGATCCACCCGTCGCCGGGCGGATGATTCACTTCTCTTACCATCGTGCTCACGTGGAAATCCCCCCGTTACCACCGGATGTCGCCCCTGAGGTCCCACGAGCCCCACCGGCCGGACTCCGCCCGTACGGACCGGTGCCCCAGCGCATGGCCGGAGCACGAGCCGATACGCCGGACCGAGGTGAGGGGCGGCCGAGAGTGTGGGCGTCAACGGCGCCCGTGACCGGGGTCCGGCAGGCGGAAGCGGGCGACCGTGTCATCCGGCCCGCCCGGATACGGACACGGGCAGAGCGTTGAACGGTCCAGGCCCCTGCCTGGACGATGATGTTGTGGCGAGCCTCGCTCGCCGTACGCGACATCCCCCGTCGGCGTACTGTTCGACCATAAGTGACAGGCCGCCGGATTGGCGAGCATGTCGCCTCAGATCCCTCCATATTGCCTGATCAGCGGCTTACGGGGCCACTCCGGCGGTGATCCTCGACGGGGCGATGACACCGCGGCCGTCGGACATCACCGCAGGTCGCGATTGCGCGCGTAGCATGGAAGCTGACGATGCTAGGAGAGTGGCGGCCCGACATCGTGCGTGAACCCAATGGCTCGGTCCCTCTGCGAGGGCGTGTGGTCCTCGCCGACGACGACATACTGCTGCGCGAGGGCGTGGCAAGTCTGCTGGCGCGCGCGGGCTTCGACGTGGTCGGCCAGGCCGACAACGGCGACCGGCTGGTCGACCTGGTCCGCGAGCAGGTCCCCGACCTGGCGATCGTGGACGTGCGCATGCCACCGACGTGCACGACCGAGGGCCTGGTGGCGGCCACGGAGATCCGCCGGCGGTTCCCCTCCGTCGCGATCCTGGTCCTGTCGGCGTTCGTCGAGGTGAACCACGCCATGGAGCTGCTGTCCGGCGGCGACCGCATCGGCTACCTCCTCAAGACGCGGGTCACCGACCCGTCCGAGCTCTTCGACGCGCTGGAACGCGTCCGCAGGGGCGGCTCGGTGATCGACCCGTACCTCGTACAGCGGCTGTTCGCGGCTCACCGGCGCATCGACCCGCTGGCCAAGCTGAGTGCGCGGGAACGCGAGGTCCTCGCCCTGATGGCGGAGGGCCGGTCGAACGCCGGCATCGTCCACAAGCTGTGGATAACGGAGCCCACGGTGGAGAAGCACGTGCACAGCATCCTGACCAAGCTGTGCCTGCCGGAGACCGACGCCGACCACCGGCGCGTCCTCGCGGTCCTCGCCTTCCTCAACGCAGGCTGCTAGACCGCCGGCCGACGGACAGCAACTCCCTGATCCGCTCGGTGGAGACGGTGGTCTTGTCGAGGAAGCCGAATGCCGGATGGGAGGCGACCAGCGGGGTCAGCTCGTCCTCGGCCAGGGTCGACAGCAGGACGACGACCGGCTTCCAGACCGTACCGGCGGCGCTCTCGTCGATGCGACGCGCGACGTCGAAGCCGTTCTCCGCCCCGAGGCGGACGTCGACCAGCACGATGTCGGGCCGGGCGTCCCGCGCCCGCTCGACCGCCTCCGCACCACTGGACGCGGTGCCCACGACGACCGCCCCGCCGCGTTCGAGCATGTAACCGATCGCGGCGCGGAAGGCGGCGTCGTCATCGACGATCAGGCAGCGCATCTCCATGACCTCAGGATCGCGCGGCCGGCGCCGCGGGCGCATGGAAGCACGCCCCCAAAACCCGATGGTGGATATCCCGCACGCACGTCTGGATATCCCGCACGTACGTCGTCCCGCTCAGGCGCCCGCGAGGAGCCCTTCGACGGCCGAACGGGCGTGGCGAAGGGGCCCGGGGTCGTTCAGCAGCGCGCTCTGGGAGAGCGCGCCGTCGAACAGGATCGCCAGCCGGTCGGCCAGCGCCTCCGGGTCGGCCGCCCCGGCCTCACGCGCGGTGTCGCGCAGGAGCCCCCGGAAGGCGCGTTTGTGCTCGGCGGCCACCCTCCGGGCCGGGTGCCGGGGGTCGGCGATCTCGGCGGCGGCGTTGACGTACGGGCAGCCGCGGAACCCCGCACCGATCGCGTCGTCGAACAGGCCCAGCAGGCGCTCCCGCGCGGGCAGGTCCGTACGGGCCAGCACCTGTTCGCGCGGCAGGAGGCCCTCTTCGTCGAAGCGCCGCAGGTACGCCGCGACCAGTTCGTCCTTGCTCTCGAAGTGCTGGTACAGCGTGCGCTTGGAGACATGGGCGACCTCGGTCAGCTCGCCGATGCCGGTCGCGTTGATGCCCTGCTCGTAGAACAGCCGGGTCGCCGCCCGCAGGATGCGCTCGCGGGCGCCGCGACCGCCGCGCGTCGTCGAGGATGTGGTCACGGACTCCAGGGTACCGATCGTTTTACTTCGCCGGGTAGGGTTGTCACGGTCGATGTAGAACGATCGGTTTACCAAGGGAGTGACCATGCGATACACCACATTCGGCCGGAGGACCGGGCTCCGCGTCTCGGAGTACGCGCTGGGCACCGGAAACTTCGGCACCGGCTGGGGATTCGGCGCCGAGCGGACGGAGGCACAGCGGATCTTCGACCGGTTCGCCGAGGCGGGCGGGACCTTCATCGACACCGCGGACGGCTACCAGGCGGGTCAGTCGGAGGCGATGCTGGGTGAGTTCCTCGCCGCCGATCGCGACCACTTCGTGCTCGCCACCAAGTACTCCAACGGGCCGTACCGCCGGGCCGGAGACCCCGACATCTCGCGCCTCGGGGACAGCCGCAAGGCCATGGTCACCTCGGTGGAGGCGAGCCTGCGGCGGCTGAGGACCGACTACATCGATCTGTACTGGGCGCACCTCCCGGACGGGATCACGCCGATCGAGGAGGTCGCCCGCGCCTTCGAGGACCTGGTGCGCGCGGGCAAGATCCTGCACTGGGGGCTGTCGAACTTCGCGGCCTGGCAGGTGTCACGGGCGGCGACGTCGGCCGACCTCCGGGGCTGGGCGCCCACCGCCGGCATCCAGCTGGAGTACAGCCTGGTGGAGCGCACCGCCGACCGCGAGCTCCTGCCGATGGCCGAGTCGCTGGGGCTGGGCGCGGCACTCTGGTCACCGCTCGGCGGCGGCCTGCTGACCGGCAAGTACCGCACGAGCGACACGGGCCGGCTGTCCGACTGGGGCGGCCGCCTGGTGCACACCGAGAGCACCGCACAGAAGAGCGCCGTCGTGGACGCCGTGCTGGAGGTCGCCGTGGAGACCGGCGCGTCACCGGCCCGGGTCGCCGTCGCCTGGGTGCGCGAACACGCCGCCCGCGCCGCGACCACGTACGTGACGATCATCGGCCCCCGCGACCTGCGGCAGCTCGACGACTACCTCGGCGCGCTGGACGTCACTCTCACCGACGCGCAGTACACCCGGCTCAGCGAGGTCAGCGCGGTCTCGCGGGGCATGCCGCACGACCTCGTCGCCGCACAGCGGGACACGGTGCTGGGCGGCGACGCGTCCCGCGTCATCCGCCCGGCCGTACCGGTCAGCTGATCGGCACCCGCGACCGCCGGGTGGCGTCGGCCGTCAGCACCGCGTCGAGCAGACCGGGAAAGAGCGCGTCGAGGTCCGCCCGGCGGATCGCGGTCATCTTGGCCGTGCCCCGGTAGACCTGATGGATCAGGCCGGCCTCGCGCAGCACCCGGAAGTGGTGGGTCGTGGTCGACTTGGTGACCGCCAGGTCGATGGCCGAGCACGGCGCCTCCTCCCCCTCTTCCAGACCCGCCAGGAAGCGCACGACCTGGAGGCGTACCGGATCGGACAGCGCGTGGAGGACGGCCTCCAGCCTGATCTCCGCACGGTCGGGATGATCGAGAGTCCGGACGGTCACGGTCGAGGTCCCTTCACAGCCGGCTTTGACCATGGTACGACGTGTATCGTAGTTTGACGATCGCCGTATTACGATGGCTCTCGTACTGTCTGATGATGGAGGAGTACGGCCGTGAGTGCACTGTTCGAGCCCCTGACCCTACGCGACGTACGGATCCCGAACCGGGGCTGGATGTCGCCGATGTGCCAGTACTCCGCGCCCGAGACGGGGCCGGACACCGGCGTCGCCGGCGACTGGCACTTCGCGCACCAGGCGGCGCGTGCCGTGGGCGGCACGGGCCTGATCCTCACCGAGGCCACCGCGGTCAACCCCGAGGGACGGATCAGCCCGGCGGACCTCGGCCTGTGGAACGACCGGCAGCAGCGCGGGCTGACCCGCATCACCGGCTTCCTCCGCGAGCACGGCAGCGTGCCCGGCATCCAGCTCGCCCACGCGGGACGGAAGGCCTCGACCGACCGGCCCTGGCGCGGCGGCCGGGCCCTGTCGCCCGACGACCCGCACGGCTGGCGGCCGGTCGCGCCGAGCCCCGTGGCGTTCCACGACGGTGACCCGGTGCCGGAGGAGCTGACCCGCGAGCAGATCCACCGCATCGCCGACGACTTCGCCGCCGCCGCCCGGCGCGCCCTGGACGCGGGCTTCCAGGTGATCGAGATCCACGGGGCGCACGGCTACCTGATCCACGAGTTCGCCTCCCCCCACACGAACCGGCGCACCGATGAGTACGGCGGCTCGTTCGAGAACCGGACGAGGTTCGCGCTGGAGGTGGTCGACGCCGTACGCGCGGTGTGGCCGGCCGGCCTGCCGTTGTTCTACCGCGTCTCGGCGACCGACTGGCTGACCGAGAACCCGGAGGACGACCGCGAGGGCTGGACCGTCGACGACACCGTACGCCTCGCCAAGGAGTTGCTCGCCCACGGCGTCGACCTGCTCGACGTCTCCAGCGGCGGCATCGCCCCCGGGGCGCGGATCACCACCGGGCCGGGCTACCAGGTTCCGTTCGCCGCCCGGGTGAAGGCCGAGACGGACCTCCCCGTCGGCGCGGTCGGCGAGATCACCGAACCACGGCAGGCGGAGGAGATCATCGCCGCCGGGCAGGCCGACGCCGTACTGTTGGCGCGTGAACTGCTGCGCGACCCCTTCTGGGCCAACCGCGCCGCCCAGGCACTCGGCGCCAAGCCCTCCTGGCCCGACCAGTACCACCGCGCCGTCTGACCCGGCGCCCCGGCGCTGATCCGATGGCATGGGGCATCGGCGGTGTCCCCCGGCCGGGGAGCCGGGCGGTCGAACGGCCGTTGCTGTACCTGGACGTCGACGGGGTGCTCAATCCCCTGTCTCCGTCCGACCCGGCGCGGTTCGTACGTCACGAGACCGGCGGCCCTTCTGTACGACTGTCCCGGGAGCACGGCGACTGGCTGCGGGAGCTGTCGGCACGTTATGAGCTCGTGTGGGCGACCACCTGGGAGCATCTCGCCAATGAGCACCTCGGCCCGCTGCTCGGCCTGCCGGAACTGCCGGTCGTGGAGTTCTCCGCGTACCGGCGCCGGCGGGACGACCCGAGATTCGGCATCCTCCAGCTCATGGAGACGCGCAAGTGGGCCCCGATCCTCCGCCATGCCGACGGCCGCCCGTTCGCCTGGGTCGACGACGTCATACCGATGCGAATCCGCCGCCAGGCATGGCCCTACCGGGGAATCCTGCTCGTCCCGGTCGACCCAGGCGACGGCCTCACCCGCCACCATGTGAACCGCCTTTTGTCCTGGCCACGAGCCGCCTCGACGCCCCGCCCCGGCTGAGGCCGGGAAAATCCCCGGCGATCGCGAAGAGCCGCTCACGCCCGCCGTGGCGGTCTCTCGACGCATCGGGCCGGTCCCGGGTCGTCCGCCGTCGCCCCTGCAATACGCGATAGCGGCGGTCGGTGTCTCGACGAAGCTTGGCGGCGTGGGACGAAGCCGAGTGTCGGCCCAAGCCCGCGCCACCACGCCCACCTCGCCAGCCCGACAAGCCGCCGAAAACGGTCCCGCTTCCGTCGCCGACCCGGCGGAGGTCCTCGACCCTGCGATATGCGACAGCGCCAGGCGATCTCTCGACGAAGCTCGGCAGCGATGATGAGACGAAGCCGAACATCGGCCCAGGCCCGCATCATCATGCCTGCCTCGCCAGCCCCGCAGGACGCCGGAAACACGGTCGCCGCCGCCGATCCGGCGAAGCTCGTCAGCCACCTCCTCGGTCCTGCGGGCGGTGTCTCAGCGAAGTTCGGCGGCGGTGATGAGGCGGAGCTGGGCGTCGACCCAGGCCCGCGTCATCACACTCGCCTCGCCGATCCGGCAGGCCGTCAAAAAGGCGGTCGCCGCCTCCGCCGACGCCGTCAAGCCGACCCGGCGGAGCTCGTCGGCCGCCTCCTCGACCCTGCGGTGGACGCCCGGTGTCGTGTGGCGCAGGCCGCGGTGGGCGATCTCCGCGAAGGCCGTGAGGGCGGCCTCCAGCGCCGAGTCCAGGCGGTCTTGTGCGGTGGGGATGTGGACGGCCAGTTCGCCGTCGCCCTCCCCCGGGGCGAGGTCCGGCACCGTGATACCCCCGGCGGCGAGGACCGCGATCGGGTCGATCAGCAGCGTGCCCCGGCCGCGGCGCAGGAACCCGGTGATGAAGCGGGGCTCGTTGCCCAACGCGGCGGCGAGGGCGTCCAGGGCCCCGGGACAGTGCGCGCGGTACTCCGCCACGACCTTGGCGGTGCCTCCCGCCGCGTCGGCGATCACGGCGACCAGCCGCTGGTCGCCCGGGTGGTAGCCGACCTCGCGCACCTCGGCGACCTCGAGGACCCGTACGTGCTCGGCCGCCACGCGTGGCCGGATGAGCCGGGGTGGCAGTTCTTCCAGCGCGCGAGAGGCGGCCGCCAGGTCACGCACCATCACCGGCGCGGGCAGCCGCGACCAGGCATCGCCCACCGGCGTGACCGTCGTCTTGGCGACCCGGCCCTGGGCGATGTGCACGACCCGGCTGGCGCTGCGCGAGGCGGACTCCGAGACCAGGTTGGCCACGGCCAGGGCACTGAGCGACGTGCCCGCGACCCGGCGCCCGGCCAGATCGTGGCCGGTCGGCTGCTCCTCCGGTGGTACGTCCCAGCGCCGCCGCAGCACCAGGACCGTGCCGTCGCCGGCATGTGCGAGGAAGACCTCCGCGACGCGTTCGTCCACGGCACCGCCGACGCGACAACCGAGACTCACGAGCCGTACGCGCCGCAGTGGCGTACGCCCGGGTTCGCCACCCCCCAGAATCTGCGAACGCAACCCTCCGGCGGCAGCCGCACGCCGACGCGCGTGCAGTTCGGTGAGGAGCTCGGCGTACCGCTCCGCCGCGTAGCGCGCCCCCCGATCCGCGTACGCGTCAAGCTGCTCGACAAGGTCACCCAACGCCCCGGCGGGCCAGTGCGACCCCTGCTCCTCGACGGTCCGGCACATCCGCCGCAACGCCGCACCGAGCACGGGACCGGCGTGCATGGCCCCCTCGGCCAGCAACTCGGTGGCGAGCTCAACGGCCGACTCCACCCCGGCCGGAACCCCGACCCCACGGCCGGGCCCGGACACACCACCCTCCGACGCCTCAGCCCAGCCACCCGACGCCGCCACACCGCTCTCCGAGGCCTCGGCCCCACCGCCCGGCCCCGCCGTACCAATCTCCTGCAGTCCGATGCCGCCATCCGGCACCGCCGCACCCGGTTCCCGCAGCCCAGCACCATCGCCCGACGCAGCCGCGCCACCCTCGACCAGCCCGGCGCCACCGCCAGGCCCAATCCCCCCGCCCGGCCCGGTCACACCCTTCGCCGACGCCCCAGACCGCCCGCCTGACGCCGACCCACCACCCTCCGACGC
This sequence comes from Actinoallomurus acaciae, assembly GCF_042429965.1. Taxonomy (NCBI): domain Bacteria; kingdom Bacillati; phylum Actinomycetota; class Actinomycetes; order Streptosporangiales; family Thermomonosporaceae; genus Actinoallomurus; species Actinoallomurus acaciae. Next base: position 504 of record NZ_JBHLZP010000347.1, on the reverse strand, counting down.
CTCAGCCCCGCCGTCCGGCACCGCCGTATCGGGCTCCCGCAGTCCAGCGCCACCGCCCGATTCAGCCACACCACCCTCGGCCAGCCCGGCGTCACTGCCAGGCCCGCCAACGGGCTTGGTCACGCCTCTCTCCGATGCCCCAGTACGACTGCTGGACGCCGACTCTCCGCCCTCCGGCGCCCCGGCGCCGCCGTCCGGCGTGACCGGATCAGCCTCGACCGAGGCTCGGCCACCGGGCGTCGCCACACCGCCCACAGGCACACCGGTCCCACCGTCAGGTCCCGCCCCACTTCCAGGCCCGGGCCCACCGCCGAGCCCGACGGCACCGTCCTCCGACAGCTCGGTCTGGGCGTCCGCCGCCGCACCGGGGCCCCGCAGCCCAGCTCCGGCGCTCGGCGACTCCGCGCCGTCCTCTCGGAGCCCAGCTCCACCGGCCGACGCTGCCGCATCGGCCTCCGGCGTACCGGCGCTACCGGGCGGACCGGCGGTACCACTCCCTCCCAG
>NZ_JBHLZP010000346.1:0-8929 GCF_042429965.1 Actinoallomurus acaciae | reverse complement strand
CCCCGAACGGGGCCGGCAGCGCGAGGGAGTCCTCGTGGTAGGCGTCGAGGAGCGGCGCGGCCTCGGCGGGCGGCAGCCACTCCACGCCGAGCGGCGACGAGAGCGAGGTGAGGACCCGGTCGAAGCCGTCCGCGGCGGCCTGGGCCGCGCGGGCCGCCGGGTCGTGGTCGGCCGGGTCGACGTCGTACGGCGGCTCACCGTCGAGGTGAAGCGTCCAGCCGTCGAGCCGCGGCGTCGTCGCACGCCCGCGCAGGGCGTCGATGAACGCGGCGCCCCACAGGTGCTGGTGTACGTCGGTGGCCACGGGTCTCCCGTCTGGTGAACCGGTTTACTGAACCGTATCACTGTACCGCTTAAGTAAACCGATTCACCAGCTCAGGAGGTCCCGTGCGTTCACGAACACGTCACCGGAGATATGCGGACTTTCTGATTATTGATCCGGTTCAGTAGGGAATCACCCTCGTTCGAACTGTGAGCGGAGGCGCCCATGACCGATCGGAGCGGGGGAACCGACGGCACCCCCTGGTGGTCGCGCCCTCCGGCGAAGGAGGACCCATGACCCGCCTGACCTTGGACGACGTGTACGAACACGTCAGCGGGGTCTGTTTCAAGACGGGGCCACCGGGGCAGGTGGGCGCGGAGACCGAGTGGTTCGTGGAGGACCGGCGATCGCCGGACTCGCGGGTCACGATCGATCGGCTCAGTACGGTGATGGAGGCCGCGGGCACGCTTCCCGCGGGCAGCCGCGTCACCTACGAGCCGGGCGGTCAGCTCGAGCTCAGCTCCCTTCCGCAACGGGGGGTGGCGGCGGCACACGCCGCCCTGGCCGCGGACATCGCCCACGTCGGGGACCACCTGGCCCGCGAAGGGCTGGCGCTGGCGGGACGCGGCACCGACCCGCGCCGGCTCCGCGCGCCCTTCTTCCAGCTCGACGAGGGCCGTTACCGCTGCATGCGCGTCTACTTCGGGGAGCCGGGACTCGCCATGATGTGCGCGACGGCATCGCTCCAGGTCTGCCTGGACATCGGCGCGGATGAGAAGGACGCGGCGCGGCGCTGGCGGCTCGCACACGCGCTCGGGCCCGTACTCGTCGCGGCGTTCGCCAACTCGCCGGGGAACGGCACGCGCTCGGCGCGGCAGGTCATCTGGGAGGGACTCGACCGTGGCCGGACGGCCCCGGTCGTGGGACAGGACCCGGTGGAGGCGTGGGCGCGCTACGCCCTGGACGCGCGGGTCATGCTGCTGCGGGACGGCTGGGTGGCCGACCCCGGGATGACGTTCCGCGAGTGGCTCACCGGCGGGGCCGGGAGGCGCGGGCCGGACCTGACCGACTTCGCCTACCACCTGACCACGCTGTTCCCGCCGGTACGGCCGCAGGGCTGGCTGGAACTGCGGATGATCGACGCGCTGCCCGACCCGTACTGGCCCGTGCCGATCGCCGTGGTCGCGGCCCTGATCGATGACCCTCTGGCCGCCGAGATCGCCGCCGAGGCGGTCGAACCCGCCGCGGACCGCTGGCGCGAGGCCGCGCGTGAGGGCATCGGCGACCCCGTACTGGCGCGCGCCGCCCGCCGCTGTTTCGAGGCCGCGTGCGACGCGCTGCCCCGCATCGGCGCCCCGGCGCTCGCCCCGCTCGTCGACGGCTACGCGGAGCGCTACGTACGGCGCGGCCGCTGCCCGGCCGACGACGAACCCCTCGACGGCATATCCGGCGGTGCGACGGTGCCCGCCGGCAAGGAGGAACCACGATGGACGTGAAGGAACGGATCGTCGCGGAGCTGACCGCGGCGCGCGACCGCAGCTTCGGGCTGACCGTGGAGGCGCTGGAGGCGCCGGAGCTGACCGCGCAGGTCTCGCCGCTGATGTCGCCGCTGGTCTGGGACCTGGCGCACATCGGCAACTACGAGGAACAGTGGCTGCTGCGCGCCGCCGCCGGAGCCACGGCCGTCCGGCCCGACATCGACGACATCTACGACGCGTTCGAGCATCCGCGCGCCGAGCGGCCCTCCCTGCCGCTGCTCAGCCCCGCCGAGAGCCGCGCGTACGTCACGACGGTCCGCGACCGCGTGCTCGACTCCCTGGAGAAGGTGCCGCTCATCGGCGCCCTGGCCGGGGACGGCTTCGTCTACCACATGGTGATCCAGCACGAGCACCAGCACGACGAGACCATGCTGGCCACCCACCAGCTCCGCAAGGGCGCGCCCGCGCTGCTCGACCCGCCGGAGGCGGACCCCGTCGCGGGCGGGACGCCCCCGGCGGAGGTGCTGGTCCCCGGCGGCCCCTTCCTCATGGGCGCCTCCGACGACCCGTGGGCCTATGACAACGAACGGCCCGGCCACATGGTCGACGTGCCGTCCTTCCACATCGACACGACTCCGGTCGGCAACGCCGCGTACGCCGCGTTCATCGAGGCGGGCGGCTACCGCGACCCGCGCTGGTGGCACCCCAAGGGCTGGGAGTGGCGGTCCCGCACGGGCAAGGAGGCCCCGGCCTTCTGGTACCGGGAGGGCGGCCAGTGGATGCGGCACCGGCTCGGCCACGTCGAGCCGGTGCCGATGGACGAGCCGGTGCAGCACGTGTGCTGGTACGAGGCGGACGCGTACGCCCGGTGGGCCGGCCGGCGGCTGCCGACCGAGGCGGAGTGGGAGAAGGCCGCGAGCTGGGACCCCGCGGCGGACCGCAAGCGCCGGCTGCCCTGGGGCGACTCCGGCGAGGCCGGCGCGCACGCCAACGTCGGGCAGCGCCGGCACCGCCCGTCGCCGCTCGGCTCCTACGCCGACGGAGCGTCGGCCTACGGGGTGCGCCAGCTCATCGGGGACGTCTGGGAGTGGACCTCGACCGATTTCGACGGCTATCCGGGCTTCCGGTCCTTCCCGTACAAGGAGTACTCCGAGGTGTTCTTCGGCGGGGAGTACAAGGTGCTGAAGGGCGGCTCGTGGGCGACGCATCCCCTGGCGGCCCGGCCGACCTTCCGCAACTGGGACTTCCCGATCCGGCGGCAGATCTTCGCCGGCTTCCGCTGCGCGAGGGACGCCTGATGTGCCGTCACCTGGGCTACCTGGGGGACTCGCGGACCCTCCACCAGCTCCTGTTCGCGCCGAAGCACGGGTTGCTGACCCAGGCGTACGCGCCCCGCATGAACCGCGGCAACATCCTGAACGCCGACGGGTTCGGCGCGGGCTGGTACGACGCCGCCCGTGACGCCCCGGTCCGCTACCGGCGCGCCCAGCCGATGTGGACCGACCTGTCCTTCGCCGACGTCGCCGACGTCGTACGGACGCGCTGCGCGGTGGCCGCCGTGCGGTCGGCGACGGTCGGGTTCCCCGTGGACGAGTCGTGCGCCCAGCCGTTCACGGACGGGCTGCGGCTGTTCAGCCACAACGGCGTGGTCGAGGGTTTCGCCGGTGTGGAGGCCAAGCTGCGCGAGCTGGCGGGAGACCTCTCGCCGGTGCCGGACGCGCGGGCCCCGGTCGACTCGGCGCTGCTGTTCGCGATGGCGGCGGCCGCCTGGCGGACCGGCGCCTCGCTGGGCGAGGGACTGGCCCACGTGGTGCGGAGCGTGACCCCGCTCGTGTCCGGCCGCTTCAACCTGCTGGCCGCCGACGGGACTCGGCTGGCGGCCACGACCTGGGGGGACACGCTGTTCGTCCGCAGCGGGCCCGCCGTCGTGATCGCCTCCGAGCCGTACGACGACGAACCGGGATGGGAGGAGGTGCCCGACCGATCACTCGTGACCGCCGGTCCAGGAGGGGTCGGAATCAATCCGATCTGACCGTTTCTGACCGATGACTCGATGAGGAGATCACCAGTGCCGATCATGAAGAGCTATCTCACGCCCGACGACCTCGGAAAGTCGCTGCGGCGGGACGTCGCCGACGGCCTGACCGCGTTCCCCAAGAGGCTGCCGCCCAAGTGGTTCTATGACGAGCGGGGAAGCGAGCTGTTCGAGGAGATCACCAGGCTGGAGGAGTACTACCCGACCCGGCGCGAACGCGCGATCCTCACCGAGCGCGCGGCCGACGTCGCCGCGCTCACCGGCGCCCGCACGCTGCTCGAACTGGGCGCCGGATCGGGGGAGAAGACCCGGCTGCTGCTCGACGCGCTCGGCGGTACGCTCGCGACGTACGTGCCGGTCGACGTCAGCGGCGACTTCCTCGCCGGGGCGGCGGACCAGATCGCGTCGGAGTACCCATCGCTCTCGGTACAGCCGATCGTCGCCGACTACGAGCGGCACCTCCACCAGATGCCCGGCGGGCCGCGACGGCTGGTCGCCTTCCTCGGCGGCACGATCGGCAACATGACACCGGCCGAACGCGTGTCGTTCCTCGCCGGGCTGCGTGCCACGATGGGAGCGGACGACGCGCTGCTGATCGGCGCCGACCTGGTCAAGGCGCCGCATCGGCTCGTACGGGCCTACGACGACACGCGCGGGGTGACCGCGGAGTTCAACCGCAACGTGCTGCGGGTGATCAACCGGGAGCTCGACGCCGACTTCGTCGTGTCGCGCTTCGAACACGTCGCGATCTGGGACGGCGCCGAGGAACGGATCGAGATGCGGCTGCGCTCGACCCGGGCTCAGACCGTACGGATCGGCGCGTTGGACCTGGTCGTCGAGTTCGCGGCGGGGGAGGAGATGCGCACCGAGATCTCCGCCAAGTTCCGCCGGGAGCGTTTCGAGGAGTCGGCGACGGCGGCCGGCCTCCGCATTGACCGATGGTGGACCGACGAGGACGGTGATTTCGTTCTCAGTCTTGTCCGACCCGCTCTATAGGGTTGGAGGGTGACGCAGCAGCGGAAGCGCGCGACCATCCGTGAGGTGGCCAAGGCGACCGGGCTTTCGCCGGCCGCCGTGTCCTACGCGCTGCGTGGCATCCAGACGTCGGAGGAGACGCAGGAGCGGGTCCGCCGGGCCGCCGAGGAGCTCGGTTACGAGGCCCACCCGATCGCGCGGGCGCTCGCCAGCGGGCGCAGCGGCATGGTGGGCCTGCTCTGCGGCTCCCTGGAGGACCTGTGGCAGCAGTCGCTGGCGGTGGGCATCGGCCGGGCGCTGTTCGCCCGTGACCGTTACGCCATCATCCTCGACGCCGCCGGCGACCCCGAGCGCGAGCTGATGCTGGCGCGGCAACTGCGCGACCAGCGGGTCGACGGGCTGATCGTCCAGCCCCTCGACCCGTCGGCGTCGCTGTGGGCCGAGCTGGGCGAGAGCCTGCCGATCGTGTCGATCGGCGACTCGCTGCTCGGCGCCCACGCCTACGGTGAGGTGGTCTTCGACAACCGCGCCGGGGTGACCGCGGCCCTGGAGCACCTGCACGACCTCGGCCACCGGCACATCGCGGTGCTCACCCCGACGATGGCGCGCACGCCCGACCGCCCGGCCGACGTGCACGTCAACGCCGAGGCCGAGCGGCTGGGCGTCAAGGTCGACGTGGTGCCCTCACCCCAGGCGCTGGGCGCGGCGACGGACGTCGCCCTCGGCGTCCTGGGCGGCACACCCCGGCCGAGCGCGGTGTTCTGCTTCTCCGACTCGATCGGCTACGGCGTCTACGCGGCAACCCGCGAGCTGGGGCTGGCGGTCCCGGACGACGTCTCGGTGGCCGGCTTCGACAACCACCCGATGTCGGCGCTGCTCACCCCGCCGCTGACGAGCGTCGACTGGGACATCGAGGGCATCGTCCACTCGGCCGTCCGCGTGATGATCGGCGCGATCGACGGCAAGCCGCGCCGCCGCCGCATCGTCTGCGAGCCGAGCCTGCTGCAACGCGAGTCGACGGGGCCGGTCCGCGCCGGCACGCCCTGAGGTTTCGCTCCACCCCGGCCGTCTCGGGGTGTGCCGCCTGGACACCGTTCGCCCGCGGACGCTGAGACGGGCCCCGGCCTCCTCGCGAACCATGACATCTGTCGTGGGTGCGGCGGCGCCCGCGGCGCGACGCTCGGTACATGACCGAGAAGCGAGATGCCCGTAACGCCGTCCGTACGCTGATCTGGGAGATCGGCGCCCCCGTCATCGTCTACTACGCGCTGCACCTGTTCGGTGCCTCGGCCGTGCTCTCCCTCGCCGCGGCCACCGCCGTCTCGCTCGGCCGGACCCTGTTCGTCGCCGCCCGTGACCGGCGGCTCGACGGGTTCGCCGCGCTGATGGCCGTCATGTTCGGCATCGGGCTGGCGCTCACGCTGATCACCGGCGACCCCCGCGTCGCGCTCGCCAAGGACTCCGTCATGTCCGGCGTCGCCGGAGCGGCCTTCCTCGGCAGCTGTGTCGTCGGCCGGCCGCTGATGTTCGCGATGGCCAGGAGGGTCCTGCCCGAGGCCCGGCAGGCCGAGGCCGACGACCGGTGGCGGAACGACCCGGGATACCGGAGCCGGCTCGTCGTGCTGTCCCTCATCTGGGGCGTCATCCTGCTCACCGAGGCGCTCGTGCGCATCGTGCTCGTCTACACCCTGCCGGTGGACGTCATGGTGGGCCTGTCCCAGGGGCTGCAGTTCGCCGCGATCGGCCTGGCCGTGCTCTGCAGCGTCGTGTACGTGCGCCAAGTGCGGCGCGAGGCGGTGCCCGCCGGGGCCGCGCGATGAGCGCGGAGGCCGACGTCCTGATCGTCGGAGCCGGGCCGACCGGGCTCACCCTGGCCTGTGACCTGGTACGACGGGGCATCACCTGCCGGATCATCGACCGGTCGCCCGGGCCGCAGGAGGGATCGCGCGGGTTCGGCGTCAAGCCGCGCACACTGGCCGTCTTCGACGCGCTCGACGTCGCCGGCACCGTCCTCGCGGCGGCCCGGGCCGACTCCCACCTGCGCGTGTACTTCGGCACCGACCTGATCTACACCGGCCGCAGCCGGCCCACCGCGCCGACCGCGGACACGCCGTACCCCGACCCGGTCTCGCTGCCCCAGTGGCGCACCGAGGCCATCCTGCGCGCCCGGCTCGCCGAGCTGGGCGAGAAGGTGCGCTTCGGCGCGAGCCTCACCGGCCTGGACCAGGACGCGGACGGCGTCACCGCGACGATCGCCGCGGGCGGTGAGGAGGAGACACTGCGCGTCGCGTACCTGGTCGGCTGCGACGGCGGCGGCAGCACGGTGCGGAAACTGCTCGGCATCGGCTTCCCCGGCCGTACGGAGGAGGACCTGCGGGCGCTGCTGGCCGACGTCGAGGTGCACGGGCCGGAACCCCGCGACGCCGTGCACCTGTGGCTGGGGACGCGGCGGATGATGGCGGTACGGCCCTGGCCCGGTGCCGCGACGAGCCAGGTCGTCGTGTCGATCGCGCCCGGGCAGACCGTGGAGCCGTCCGTGGAGGAGCTGAGCCGGCTGGTCGCCGAGCACAGCGGCCGCGACGACATCCGGCTCGGCACGCCGACCTGGCTGTCGGTGTGGCGGTACAACCTGCGGCTCGCCGACCGGTACCGCTCCGGCCGGGCCTTCCTGGCCGGCGACGCCGCGCACGTGCACAGCCCGTTCGGGGCGTACGGCATGAACACCGGCGTCCAGGACGCCTGCAACCTCGGCTGGAAGCTCGCCCTGGCCGTGCGGGGCCGGGCCGCGCCCGGACTGCTGGACACCTACGAGGCCGAACGCCGCCCCGCCGGACGGGCGGCCCTGGACGCCAGCGACCGCGGCCTCTCCTCGGCCGTCACCCCGCCCCGCGTCCTCCGCCCGGTGCTGCGGCATCTGGTCGGCCCGCTCCTGTCCCGCATGCGCGCTCGCGGCCGCGACGACCACCCGACGTACCACGACGGGCCGCTCAGCGTGCAGGCGGTCCGCCGCACCCGGGTCCGGGCCGGCGACCCGGCCCCCGACGGCGTCCTCACGACACCTCGGGGCGACCGGATCCGCCTGTACGACCTCTACCGCGGCCCCGGGCTCACCGCCCTGTCCTTCGGGCGGGATCACCAGGTCCATGTCGGCGACGCGACTCCGCATGGTGTCACGTGCGACGATCCCGATGCCACGGTCCGCGGCGCCTTCGGCGTCCGCCCCGGCACCACCGTCCTGGTCCGTCCGGACGGCTACATCGGCCTGATCGCTCCGACCTCCGGCCCCGAGCTCCCCGCGTACCTGACGCGCGTCCTGGGCACGACGGCGTGAGCGTGGCCGGAGGGCGGGAGCTACGTAGACTCATCGCCATGCGGGACGGACCGGAGGCGACCGCGTGGCCGACGTACGCGGATTCGCTCGGGCCGCGGCGGCCGATCCGGCGGATACCCGGGCCACTGGTGGCGCTGGTGGGCCTGGCGACGGCGGTGGCCGGAGCGCGGTACGGGCACGCCCCGCACCGCGCCCTGATGCTGGCCGACGGACTGCTGATCGCCGTCGGGTTCCTGACGGCGCTGTACGCCGGGCGGCGCATGGACCCGCCCACCCGGATCGCCGTGCTCGCCGGCGTGTACCTGGCCGGGGCCGCGTTCGCGGTGATCGTCGGGGATCCACGCGGGCTCGGAGTGCTGGCGTACCCGATCATCGCCTCGGTGATACTGCTCCCGCCGCTGTGGACCCGCGTCATCGGCACCGTGGCCGCGGCCTGCGAGGTGGCGCTGAGCTGGTGGCTTCTCGGCGCGCCGAGCTGGGACGTGGCACTGCTGCTCATGTTCGTCGCGTCCGTGCTCACGGGCATCGACCAGCTGCGCCGTACGGTCGCCGAGCTGCGCGCCGCCCGCGATGAGATCGCCACGCTGAGCGTGGCCGCCGAGCGCGCTCGCGTGGCCCGTGACCTGCACGACGTGCTCGGGCACAGCCTCACCACGATCACCGTCAAGACCGGCCTGGCGCGGCGCGTGCTGGAGAGCGGCGCGGACCGGGCGCGAGCCGTCGCCGAGATCCGTGACGCCGAGCGGCTGTCCCGGGACACGCTGGACGAGATCCGCGCGACCGTGTCCGGGTACCGCCGGGCGTCGCTGACCGCGGAGCTGGCCGGCGCCCGGTCCGCCCTGCGCGCC
>NZ_JBHLZP010000345.1:0-8931 GCF_042429965.1 Actinoallomurus acaciae | reverse complement strand
CGCAGCTCGCCGAGCGGCGACGACGGCACCGGCTCACCGGGCGGGCGCCGCACGTCGAACCACCACTGCAGCAGGCCGTGCCCCGCCGGCATGAGGCCGCACATGCCGGCGCGGCCCACCACCATGACGCCGCGGCGGGACGAGGTGACGTCGGTCGGTATCGGGCCGAGGCCCTGCCAGGTGACCCAGCCGGTCGGCTCGGTGGGATCGCCGCCCCACAGCTGTGAACGCACCACGGAGCGGCGGCCGTCGGCGCCGACCAGCAGGTCGCCCTCGGCGGCGGTGCCGTCGCGGAACCGCGCACGGACGGTGTCCCCGTCCTGCTCGATCGCCGCACAGGCCCGGTCGAAGGCGACCGTTCCGGGCGGCAGCCCGTCCGCGAGCCGTTCGAGCAGACGGCGGCGGGGCAGCGACACGTGCGGATGCCCGTACGCAGCCGCCGCGCGGGCGACGTCGACGCTGATCAGGAGCCGGCCGTCCGCGCGGCGCTGTTCGAGGACGTCGATCTCCGCGCCGGCGTCCGCGACCGAGACCCCCAGCTCGTCCAGGATGCCCGTGCCGTTGCTCCACAGGGTCAGCGCCGCTCCGCCCGTCCGCGGTGCGGGGGCGCGCTCGTACACGCCGACCTCGTGCCCGGCGGCCAGCAGCGCCCGTGCCGCGCCCAAACCGCCGACTCCCGCCCCGATCACCAGTACTCGCACCGTCGCCTCCTCGAAAGCCACTACGATGATAGTACTAAGGGCGTTGTAGTACGTTCAGGGGGTGCCGCCGCAGCCGAACCTCGAACGCCGTCGCGCCCTGGCCGACGCCGCGATCGAGGTGCTGGCGCGGTCCGGCGTCCACGGCCTGAGCCACCGCACGGTGGACGAGCGTGCGGGCCTGCCACCGGGCACCGCGTCCAACTACTTCCGCAGCCGGGACGCGCTCCTCGAGGCGGCCGCCCGGCGCATCGTGGAGCTGCACGAGACGGAGATGCGCGCCGCGAACGCGCGGTCGCCCGTCCCGGCGGACGCCGGCGACCTGGTGGAGCTGATCGCCCTCTCCCTGTACGGGTCCGCGACCGGGCACCGCGACCGCTATCTGGCGATCTATGAGCTGAGCCTCGAGGCGACGCGCCGCCCCGCCCTCCAGGAGACGCTCGACCGGATCGGCCGGGCCACGCTCGACGTCACCGTCGACCAGCACCGCGCGCTCGGCCTGCCGACGTCACGCGAGCAGGTCCAGACGCTCATCACGCTGTTCGGCGGCGCACTGTTCACCCTGGTCACCCGCCCACCGGCGGAGGTGAGCCTGGAGGCCGCCCGCACGCTCGCCCGCGCGGCCGTCACCGGGGCCCTGAGCGAAGCGGGCGGCACCGGCTGAGGCATCGCGCACCGGAAATGGGCGCCGGTCAGGGCTTGCGGGCGATGGCGGCGTAGCAGACCGACCGGCCGGGGTCGTCCACGAGGCCGGTGTCGGCGTCCGGGTGCCACTGGGGCAGCCAGACGAGTCCCGGCTCGACGAGCTGCAGGCCGTCGAGGAGGGCGGCCACCTCATCCCGGGTGCGGTTGTACGCGTTCTCGGTGGCCTTGCGGTAGACCCGGATCGCCTCGTCCAGCTCGGGGAAGCTGTCGGCGGTCGCGTGGGAGACGACCAGGTGACTGCCGGACGGGAGGGGCGCGAGCAGCGTGTCGATGACCCGGCGCGGGTCCTCCTCGTCGGCGAGGAAGTGGAGGACGGCCACGAGGAGCACGGCGACCGGCCGGTCGAGGTCCAGGGTCCGCCGCAGCCACTCGTCACCGAGGATCTTCTCGGGCTCCCGGAGGTCGTGCTGGACGATGACGGCCTGGTCGACTCCCTGGAGCATCTCCCGGCCGTGGGCGAGGACGATCGGGTCGTTGTCGACGTAGACGATGCGGCTTTCGGGCGCGACGCCCTTCGCGATCTCGTGCACCGAACCCATGGTCGGCAGGCCGGCGCCGATGTCGAGGAACTGGCGGATTCCGGCTTCGGCCGCGAGATAGCGCACGGCGCGGCCGAGGAATCGGCGATTTTGGCGCGCGGCGGTGCGGATGAGCCCGCCCGGCATGGCCCCGATCACCTTTTCGGCGGCCTCGCGATCGGCCGGATAATGATCTTTTCCGCCGAGATAGTAGTCATACATTCGCGCCGGACTGGGGATGTCGGGCCGGAACACATCCGACGGCTGGCCGCTCGACATCGAGCCTCCCTTGTTGCCAAGGCGGGGAAGAAAAGGCTGATTCTGTCATCGTGACGCATCGGCCGGGGGTGGTAACAGGGCCCAGACCCATTTGCCCGGCAGATCGCGCCTCGGCGCCCAGTCCCACCGGCGGCTGTGGGCGGCCACCAGATACAGGCCACGGCCCGTCTCGGCGGCGAAGTCGGGCTCGGTGAGCACCGGCGGCCGATCGCTCGGGTCGGCGACGAGGCACATGACCGACCGGCGGCGGCATACGAGGCGCAGGAGAACCGGGCGGCACGGCCGGGCCCCGGCGTACGGCAGGGCGTGCCGCAGCGCGTTGGTCACCAGCTCGGACACGACCAGGGTCGCGGTGGGGACCTGTCCGGCGAGCTCCCATGCCCCCATGACGGCGGCCGTGTGGTCGCGCGCGTATTTCACCCAGGTGAGATCGTCGCCCAGCGCGATCGTCAGGTCGTCGCGCGAGTGAATCGCTATATCCGGATCATCTTCACTATCGGGTTGATCCGTGATCAACCCGAAATCCGGGCAGACGATGCCCGCCCGGGTCACCGGTGTTCCGACCATCGAAAGTCCTCGGGTGCGACTCCAGGGTCAGGACGGCGACCCCGTTGTCGAGATATCATTCTCGCGTGCAATTGCATCCGCAACCACATCGGCCGATCCGGACGCATAATGTCCTGACCCGATCATGCGGCCACGGCGGTGTTGAATCGCCCTTGGCCGTACGCCTCTTTTTAGGGTGGCCGAAATGAACATTTCCGGCTCGGGGCCCGTGGTCCTGCGCATTCTCCTCGGCGCCGAACTCCGCCGTCTCCGCGAACTCGCCGAGGTCACACCCCAGCAGGCCGCGCACGAGATCGGCGCGTCGGAGTCGAAGATCAGCCGGATGGAGCGCGGCCGCAACGCGTTCAAGCAGGAGGACGTCGCCGAACTCCTGTTCCTGTACGGCGTCAGCGACGAGACCGTCCGCGAGGACCTGCTGTCGCTGACCCGGCGCGCCAACCAGCCCGGCTGGTGGCACAGCTACAACGACGTCCTGCCCGGCTGGTTCCAGCCCTACGTCGGGCTCGAGAACGCCGCGCGGCGCATCCGGACGTACGAGTCGCACTACATCCCCGGCCTGCTGCAGAGTCCCGACTACGCCGCCGCGGTGATCGCCCTGGACGGTTTCCGCGCCGAGGAGCTCGACCGGCGGGTCACACTCCGGCGCGACCGCCAGCGGCGGTTCCGCGACGGCGCGCTCCGGCTGTGGGCGATCATCGACGAGGCCGCGCTGCGCCGGCCGTTCGGCGGCGCCGAGGTCATGCGCCACCAGCTCGAAGAGCTCGTGGCGGCCACCAAGCTCCCGAACCTCACCCTGCAGGTCACGCCGTTCGCCGTCGGCGGCCACACCGCGCCGGGCGGATTCTCCATCCTGCGCTTCCCCGATCCGCAGATGACCGACGTGATCTACGTCGAACAGCTCACGAACGCGTTGTACCTGGACAAGCGCGAGGAGGTCGACACCTACCTGCTCGTGATGGAGCGCCTGTCGATCGTCAGCGCCTCCCCCACCGAGTCGATCGACATCATCAACCACATCATGGACGACTATTGAGCCCGCTCCACAACGGCATGCCCGCCGGCGGCCTGGCCGACGCCCAGTGGCACAAGAGCCCGGCCAGCAGCCCGCAGGGCAACTGCGTCGAGCTCGCCACGCTGCCCGGCGAGCAGATCGCCATGCGTAACTCCCGGCACCCCGACGGTCCGGTGCTGATCTTCGCCAAGGCCCAGCTGAAGGACCTCATCGACGCGGTGAAGCACGGGGCGTTCGACCATCTCCTCATCCGCCCCCACGGCGACGGCACGCCCCGTCCGCCGGACCCGCGGGACGGCTGAGGGACGCGGACACGGGTCAGGTGAGTTCGGCCGTGACCCGCGCGAGGCTGCGGACCAGTCGCACCGCGTGCTCGCGCTGGTCCTCCGCCAGTGACTCCCAGACCTCGCCGAAGCGTGCGACGACGTTCCGCATCGTCTCCTCCAGCATCGTCTTGCCCGCGAGGGTCAGCGCGAGGGACGTGGTCCGGCCGTCGCTGGCGTGCGGCGCGCGGAGTACGAGACTCCGGCGCTCCAGCGCCGCCAGCGCACGAGTCACCGTGGGCTGCGCCAGCCCCGCGCGCTCCGCCACCGCGGTGACCCCCTGCCCTCCCGCGACCTCGACCGCGGCGAGGACGACGAGCTGCGGCACCGAGACGCCGTCCCCCCGGACGGTGTGGGCGGCCCCGCCCGTACGCCGCGCCGTGCGCATCAGATCCAGGACCGCGTCGACGAATTCATCGAAAAGCTCCACGCTTCATCCCCCGCTCACCGATTTACATAGCGTACTATGGAACGGCGGTAAGGAGCAGGACGGCGATGGATCACTCATTCGGACCCGACGGCTCGGACAGCGTTGTCCGGGGCTCGCGGAGCACACCGCTCTTCATCGTGGGCGTGGACGGCACCGACTCCGGGCTCGCCGCGCTCCGGGAGGCCGCCGACCAGGCGGCGGAGGCCGACGCGCGCATCCTGTGCGTCCACGTCCGCTCCCTGCCCGGCATGTGCGAGATGACGGCGTTCCTCGCGCCGGGAGCCGTGGCGATCAGCCGCGAGTGCCGCGACAGCCGGGAGATCGACGCCTGGCTCCAGTGCGTCCAGACCCTCGACCCGACGGGCCGGCCCTGGAGGTTCAAGGTCGTCTCGGGCCGTCCGGACCGATGCCTCGCACAGGTCGCACGCGCCGAGCACGGCGACGCCCTGTTCGTCGGGCAGTTGCCGCGCGCGCCGTGGTCGCGCTGGTTCCACCGCTGCCCGGCCCGCAGGCTGGCGCGGTCAGGCGTGTGTCCCGTTCACCGCACCGGTGTGAGCTGAGCCGGACCGCTCCTCGCCTCCCGCCGGCCGGGGGCGCACGGGAGTGCCGTTCTCCTGGGCCAGCCGGTTGAAGCGGCCCAGCATCGTGGCCAGCGTGCGCACGTCCTCCTCCGGCCAGGTGTCGAGCAGCGCGTAGAAGCTCTCCCGGCGCGCGACGCGTACGGCGTCCATCCGGCGCCGCCCTTCGCCCGTGAGCGCGAGCAGGTGGGCACGCCCGTCGCAGGGATCGGCACGGCGTTCGACGAGACCCAGATCCTCCAGCGCCCTCAGCTGGCGGCTCATCGTCGCCTTGCCGACGCCGAAGTAGGCCGCGAGATCGCTCGGGCGCACCGGTGCGCGCTCGTACAGGCCCAGGAGCAGGCCGTACGCCGCCGGGTCGAGCCCTTGGTGCACCTCGCGCATCATCCCGACGGACAGCGCACGCGCGCGGCGAAGGAGGACGCCGAGCTCGCGCTCGACGGCGTCGTAGGTCTCGTGGTCGGCCGCGATCGTCATCACCGTCTTCTCGCCTCGCCTCGATGGTGTCACCGGCGAGGATTATCCACGCGTCACCTTAACGCCGGCTTGAAGGACCGCGTTCACCGGACCGGCGTGTGTCATCGCTCCGGGCGGCCGAGCCACCTGCCGTGCGTGTCGTCGTCACGGCCGTCGACGACGACCGCGCTGGTCACCGGCGCGTAGCCGGAGGCCGTGAGGGGGTACCGGCCCCCGGTCAGATCGCCGAAGGCGTACTCCCCGCCCGGGCCGGTCGTCGCGACGCCGACCACGTTGCCGGCGGCGTCGTGCAGGGTGACCCGCGCGAACGACACCCGCACCAGCACGGGGGAGGTCGAGGCGGCGATCAGCGTGGCGCCCGCCCAGTCGACCTTCACCTGACGCCTCCGCGCCGGGAGGTGGAGTGTCCGCTGCGGGACGATCAGCGCGAGGACGGCGAACGGCACATCGGCGTAGAAGAACCAGCGCCGGTGCAGCCAGGAGGTGTCGACGATCAGCGGGCCGCCGATGGTGGCGAGCGCGAACACGGCGCCGATGTAGCCGGAGTGGCGACCGCGTTCCCGTGGCGCGATCATCACCGCCATGATCACCTGCGCCAGGGCGGTCAGGCCGCCGATGCCCTGTACGCCGCGGGCCGTGATGAGCATGGCGGGGTTCGCGCGAGGCCCGCGAAGGTCGATCCGGCGACGAACACGAGCTGGACCACGACCTTCTTGCTCGTCAGGTCCGCGAGCCTGCCCCAGGTGGGTGTCGTGACGGTGGTCGCCACCACGGACGCGCCGCCTCGGCGATCGTGTCCGGATGGCTGAAGCGCCCGCGCGCGGCGAGTTCGATGGTGACGACGATGGCGGTGGCCTCGACCGCCAGCAGGGCGATGAGGACGAACAGTTGAACCGCGCCGGCGGCGACCGGCGACGCGCCCCCCAGCAGCATGCCGACGAACGCGCCGGGCAGAGTGACCAGGCCGACGGTGCGGGTCTGGTCCAGGGCCGGGACGAGCGCGGTCGCCGCGTGCGGCCGGCATATCTCCAGCGCGGCCTCCCGGTCGGTCAGGCCGAGGGACAGGGCGGCCTCGACCTCTCCGCGCCGGTGCGTCAGCTCATCGACGGCACGGCGACCCGCGAGAGTCGTGGCGGTGAGCGCACCACCGATGAGAATGCCCGCGATCGGGATCATCGTGATGCCACGCGGCGGCACCAGACCGGTCGCCAGCAGCAGGACGATGACGGGCGCGGTGGCGACGCCGATCGGCACCGCCGCCCACCACGCGGCCCGGCCGGTGGTGATACGCCGTCCGGCGACCCGGGCGGCCACCCCGTACATGAGCACGACGAAGGCAACGGTCAGCGGGATCGACCGGGTGATCGTGGCGATGACGACGGACACGAGCCCGAGTTGCACCACCGCGCGCACGCCAGAGCGCAGCACGGCCGGGCCGTAGCCGAGCATTCCCACGGCCGCCACCGCGGTCGCGACGAGGGCCAGCACCGCCATCACGACACCGAGAGCCGGGCTGACCGGCAGCAACGTGGAGGGCTTCGCGACCTCCGTGGCCGACCAGAACCCATTCCGCACAGTCATGCCACGATCCTGATGGGCACCGAATCGGCTCGGCAACCGCCTCGCCGTGTCCCACGCCGGTGGCGCGAACGCGCGGACCCCGGCGGGTCAGCCGGTCAGGTCCGCGCGGGAGGCGGCCCGGTGTACGAGGGCGGCGAAGTTGGAGGCGAGGCGCCGCGCGTGCCGGCACGACTCCGGCTCGGCGTGCTCGGCCTCGGCGCGGAGGACACGCAGGTCCAGGCCTGCGTCGGCGAGGGCGGCCTCATCCCAGCGGTCGAGCCGGTCCGCTCCGGCCTCCGGGTGGAACTGCACGCCCCAGGCGCGCTCCCCCACGCGGAAGGCCTGGATCGGGCAGGCGTCGCTCTCGGCCAGGTGGACGGCGTCCGGCGGGAGTTCGGTGATCTGGTCCCGGTGGTTCTGGATGAAGCAGAGCTGCTCCGGCAGGCCGTCGAACAGCGGGTCCGCCTTGGCCTCCGGGAGCAGCGAGACGCGGCACGAACCGCGCTCCGGACGGCCGTGGTCGCCGCGGACCACGCCACCCGCCACCGCGGCCAGCACCTGGGCGCCCAGGCAGATGCCCAGCAGCGGGACGCCGCGCGCCACCGCGCTCCGCGTCAGCTCGCGCTCGGCCGCCAGCCACGGGGCGCGTTCGTCGTCATCGGGCAGGAGGCCACCGCCGAGCAGGACCACCGCGTCGAAGCCGTCCGGCGCGGCGGGGACCGCGTCGCCCGTCACCTCGACCAGGTGCAGTCCGTCAGCCTCCCACCAGGGAAGGAGCCGTCCGATCGGGCTTCGCTCGGCGTTGCGGACGACGAGGATCCGGTGAGGAGGAAGGGAGGTCACTGCTGCGCTCCATCGAACATCTGCTGCGGTCGGGCCGGCGCACCGCGTCCGATGTCGCACGCACGCGTGGCCGGCAGGTGACCACTATTCCAGTCCCGGCGGGCGCTCCGCTCCTCGCGTCGCCGGGCCGCCCGCCGCGGTACGCACCTGCCCGTCAGCGACCAGGTTGGGGCGTACGCGGCAGGTGGCGCATCATGTCGCGCGTGAGTCACGCAGAGGAGCTCGATCACCCGCCTTGGCCGACGGTGGGGCCGGAGGATCTCGGCGCGGCTCTCCGGGCCGCGCGCGACGGGGACGAGGACGCCTTCCGCACGCTCTACCGGCAGTTCCACCCCCGGCTGCTGCGTTACGTACGCACGCTGGTCGGCGACGACGCCGAAGACGTCGCCTCCGAGGCATGGCTGCACATCGCCAGGGACATCGCCGCCTTCGACGGCGACACCGAGGGCTTCCGCGCCTGGACGGCGACCATCGCCCGCCACCGCGCGCTCGACCATCTGCGCCGCCGCAGGCGCCGTCCGGTCGAGCACACGCCGGTCGCCGAGTTCCTGGACCTGCCCGCGTCCGAGGACACCGAGACCGCGGCCCTGGACTCGCTGTCCACGCGTTCGGCCCTGGCGCTGATCGCGCGCCTGCCCCGCGACCAGGCCGAGATCATCGTGCTGCGCGTCGTCATCGGACTGGACGCCAAGGCCGTGGCACGGCTCACCGGCAAACGCCCCGGGGCCGTACGGACGGCGGCGCACCGCGGGCTGCGCCGTCTCGAGCGCCTCATCAACGACCTGGAGCTCCCGCGATGAACGATCCCGGCCTCGGTCCCGACGCCGTCGAACGGATACTCCGCGGGGAATCGGCCGGACGGCCGGCGCTCGCCGCGCTGGTCGCCGGCGCGCCCGCGCCCCCGGCGCGCGATCCGGATGGTGAGGAGGCGGCCGTCGCCG
>NZ_JBHLZP010000344.1:0-8973 GCF_042429965.1 Actinoallomurus acaciae | reverse complement strand
CGCCGGCCGCGTGCGCGAGCTGGACCAGCAGCAGGCCCATGCCACCGGCCGCCGCCGTGATCAGCACCCACTCGCCGGCCCGTACGCCGACCACGTCGAGAAGGTGCAGCGCGGTGACGCCGTCGTGCAGCAGCGCCGCCGCGTCGTGCAGGTCCAGTCCGTCGGGCACCGGAACCAGCGCGGCGGCCTCGACCACCGCCCGCTCGGCGTATCCGCCGCGCCCACCCTGCTCGCCCGTGTAGGCGGCGACCCGCCGGCCGACCCAGCCTCGGTCGACGCCCGCACCGACGTCGATGACCTCGCCCGTCACGCCGTGCCCGGGGACGTACGGCAGGACCACCGTGAAGTAGTCGCCGAAGGCGCCGGCCCGGATCTGCGTCTCGACGAACCCGATGTCCGCCGCCGACACCCGGACCACCGCCTGCCCCGGCCCGGCCACCGGGTCCGGCGCGTCCGCCGGCACCAGCACCTCGGGTCCGCCGAAACGCTCAACCTGAATCACTCGCATGATCACTACTCCCCATCGTTGACCTGGGAGGCAGTTTTCAACCTCGACCAAGGTTGAGGTCAACCGTCCGAGGTCAGCGACGTTCGAGCTCGGCCAGCCGGGCGGCGGCGTCCTCCAGGGAGTCCTCGGCGAAGACGGCGATGCCGTGCCGTTCGAGCAGGGCGGTCGTGACGCCCGCACCGGGGATCTTGCGCCCGGCGAACGACCCGTCGTGGATGCGGGTGCTGCCGCAGGAGGGGCTGCCCTCCTTGAGGATCGCGAGGCGGATGCCGTACGACCGCGCGCGTTCGAGCGCCTGCCGGGCACCGAGGACGAAGTGCCGGGTGACGTCGGTGCCGTCCGGCGTGAGGATCACGGCACGACCGTCGAGAACGTCCGCGCCCGACCCGCCGCTGATCTCGGCCGGCGGACGCGGCACCGGCAACCCGCCGCGCACCTCAGGGCAGAAGGGCACGAGCCGCCCCTCCCGCCGCCAGTGTTCGAACAGCGCGTCATCGCTGCGCCTGCCGGTGCCGTCGAAACGCACCGGCTGGCCCAGCAGGCAGGCACTGACCAGGATCCGCTCCATCAACCTCCACGGTAACGACCGGGAGCGTCAGTCCTCGAACCGGTTCACGTCGCGGACGGTACGCGGTCGGCCGATTGGGAGAAGGCGCTGGACGAACGGACGCGTCCCGGAGCGGCGTGGAAGAGCTCCACAACGGTGATCCGCCGCGGACGTCCCAGGTCTTCAGCCATTCGCCCAGCGAGTCGGCGTACACGTCCTCGTTGAGGAGCCCGGCGCGATGCAGCTCACCCATGAGCGCGGGGATTCCCCCGGCGCGATGGACGTCCTCCATCAGGTGCCTCCCGTTCGGGGCCACCTTGCCGAGGACCGCAACCTGCTGTGGCTGGTGTTCACCGATCCGTACGTGCGCGAGCTGCTGCCCGGCTGGGAGGTCACCGGCCGCCGGTTCCTCGCCGAGTTCCGGGCCGAGGCCGGTCCCCGCCTCGGCGAGCCGTCGTACGCGCGGCTGATCGAGCGTGCTCCAGGCCCCGGGGTGTACGGCGGCGTCATCGTGAAGTGGTCGCCTCCGTCGGTGCGGGCCGCCAGACGAAACCCGTGAATAATCCCCGAATCGGTGTGACAACCGTCTCCTATGCTGGATCCCCTTGACGTGCGAAGCTCTGGGGCATGGGTGCGCAGGCCGATCTCCGCCGGGGGCTGGGGTTCATGCGTCCGCTCGGCCGGGTCGGTCCCAGTGTGATCGAGCCCGATCTTCCGCCCACCCGTGTGATCGACCTGCCCGGCCGTGGCCGGGTGACCGCCCGTGTCGTCGACGGAGACGCTCCCGTTCTGCTCCTGCACGGCTGGACCCTCACCGCCGACGTGAACTTCTGCCACCTCATGCCACGCCTGCCCGGCGGTCTGGTGGCGATGGACCACCACGGGCACGGCCGGGGGCCGACCCGCGCTCAGCGGTTCACCATCGAGGGCGCCGCCGACGACCAGATCGCGCTGCTCGACGCGCTCGGCATCGACAAGGTGATCGTGCTCGGGTACTCACTCGGCGGCCCGGTCGGGCTCGACCTCGCCCTCCGGTACCCCGAGCGGGTCGCCGGGCTGATCCTCCAGGCCACCGCGATGCGGTTCGACAGCTGGATGGACCGGCTGACCAAGCCGCTCCTGCGCGCGGTACGGCCGCTGACGGCGCTCGGGCTCGGGCGTACGGCGCCGCTGCGGTTCTTCGGCGACACCCGCAACCGCAGCACCGAGACCAAGCTCCTCTGGCAGTGGCTGCGCCGCGAGCTCATGCTGTGCCATCCGCGCACGATGGTGGACGTCATGCTGGCCGAGTACGACTTCGACTTCCGCCCGCACGCCGCGTCGCTGAAGGACGTGCCGACCGTCGTCATGGTGACGGCCAAGGACTCCGCGGTGCCGCCGCGCGACCAGCGCGCGATGGCCGAAGGTCTCGGCGCCGAGGTGATCACCATCGAGGAGGACCACGACGTCTTCCTCGCCGCGCCGACGACCTACGTCGCCGCGAGCCTGGAGGCGATCGCCCGGGTCACCACCTGACGATCGTGTTCGTCAGGTACTCCGAGGTGAAGGCGGTGCGGTCGCCGGACCGCGTGCCCGGCACCGGGAAGAGCCGCGCCGACAGCGGCTTTCCGAGCTTCTCGGCCAGCGCGGTGACGTCCAGCAGCAGCCGCGCCAGATCGTCGGGCGAGCTGTCGCCCGGCAGCGGGACGGTGTCCAGGCCCGTCCCGCAGACGGAGGAGTAGGCCAGCAGGTCGTGCAGGCCGACCCTGCCCTCCTCCCAGGCGCGCGCCAGGACGACGTCTTCCATCACGGGCAGCATGAGCCCGTTGTATCCGCAGGTCGGGAGGCTCGTGCCGCGCAACGCGGCGGTCAGCGCCGCGGCGGTGGCGAGGGTGCCCGGCGCACCGAACGCACCGACCGTGGCCTCGAACGCGGCGCCGATGCTGTCGGTGCCGTTCGGCGCCGGGGACAGGTCGATGCCGCCGAAGCGTACGCCCAGCTCACCGGCGATCCGCTCCACGAGCCGCACGACCGGGGTCGCCTCGGCGGTGAGCGCCTCGGCGACGCGTTCGGTGAGCCCCTCAAGGCCTCCCGCGGCCGCCCGCGCGGCGATGCTCGCGCCCTGCAGGCCGACGGTCAGGGCGGCCGGCCCCTCGTGGTACGCGGCGGGGAAGAACGGGCCGTTCGCCGGCACCCGGGCGAGCGCGGCGAAGCGAAAGTTGCCGAAGCCCTCCTCGGTCTCGTTCGCGAGCCGGAGCATGGCCTCGGCGGCCGGCCGCGCGGCGGCGGTGTTGCCGTCGAGCCGTACCGTGCAGCTCAGCGCGTCATTGCCGATCAGCAGTTCGGGGATGATCTCGACGCCGTCGGTCGCGGGGCCGAGCGAGAGATAGACGAGTCCCGCCTCGTCCAGCATCGCCTGCAGCTCGCGGGCGTACGCGGCGGTCGGAGTCATGTCGCCGAAGACCGGGCGGGTGGACAGGCGCAGGGTCTGCACCTCGTGGCCCTCGGCACGGCAGGCGGCCTCGGCGCGGCGCAGCGCCTCGGCGGACTTGGCGATGACGTCGCCGGTCAACGGGTGCGGCTCTGCCACTCCGAGCGTGAGCGTACGAATCGGAACCATCAGCCGATGATCTCAAAGAAGCCGTCGGCGATCAGATCCGGGATCACGTCCCGGGCCGCCGCGCGTACGGCGCCGGGGTCGGTCTCGGTGATCTGGGCGATCGCGTCGAGCAGCGGACCGAGCGGTAGGTCGCCGTCGCAGGCGCCGGCCAGCGCCGCCTCGACCGTGCCGACCTGGGCCGCACGGCGCAGGCCGTGTGTCTGCCGGAGCACGATCCGCTCGGGATCCTCCGCGCCGGGCCGGCCGGTCTGCTCCTGGACGACGCCGTCGGCGGTGCGCAGCGTCGTCTCGTCGGTGATCGTCGGCCGGCCGCGTACGACCCTGTCCACATAGGCGCCCACCGGCTGGTCGACGGCGTGCCGGAGCTCCTCGACGCGGACGTCCTCACCGCCGCTCTTGTGCAGGCTGATCCAGCCGAAGCCGATGCCGGTGACCTGCCGGCTCGCGAACGACTCCAGCCAGGCGTCGTACCGGTCGCGGTACTCCGGCGTGCCGGCCTCGCAGGAGTCGCGCAGCCACAGCTCGGCGTACTCCGCCGGGTCCTGGACGTCGCGCTGGACGACCCAGCCGTCCACACCCTCGATCCAGCCGGCGACGCGATCTCGCCAGTCCTCGCCCTCGACGTGCAGCCAGTTGGCGAGCAGGTGGCACCAGCCGTCGTCGGCGAGGTGACGCGGCGCCTCGCGTACGAGCCGCCGGCAGACCTCGTCACCGGGCAGGCCGGACTCGCGGTAGCCGAACCTCCGCTCCGGCGAGATCACGAACGGCGGGTTGGACACGATGAGGTCGAACGTACGGCCCTCGACCGGCGCGAACAGGTCACCGGCGAGAAGCTCGGCCTCCACTCCGGACAGGGCGAAGCTCAGCGCGGCCAGGTCGAGGGCGCGCCGGTGAAGGTCGGTGGCCGTGATCCGCTGGGCGCGGTGGGCCAGGTGAACGGCCTGGACGCCGGAGCCCGTCCCCAGATCGAGAACGTTGTCCACAGGCCTGTGGACAACGAGCTGGGCCAGGTTCGCCGACGCGCCGCCCTGACCGACGACGTGGTCGGGCCGCAGCCGGCCGGAGCCGGGCCGTACGGCCAGGTCGGAGACGACGTAGCCGAGGTGACGCGCATCGCCCTCGACCGGTTCGACGTGCAGGCGCGCCCGTACGGTGTCATCGCCGTCGCGTTCGGCCAGGCCGAGTGCGATCAGGTCGTCGACGGGCAGGCCGCCGGTGGGTACCGGCACCTGGAGCCAGAAGAGCCGGAGCAGGGACTCCACGGGTGTCGCGCCACGTGAGGCGCGCAGCGCGGGAACGATCTCGCCCCGGGCCAGAGCCGCACCCGCGACCGGCCCGAGCAGGTCCCGTACGCCGTCGACGGTGTATCCGGCCTGGTGGAACAGGTCACGTACGCGTTCGGCCGCTGTGGTCGGGGGCATGCCCCCATTCTTCCGGTCGCGGCGTCAGGTCAGGAACTTCACGAAGCCCTGGGCCAGCGCCTCGGCCATCTTCTGCCGTCCGGCGGAGCTCTTCATCTTGGCGGCGTCGCCGGCGTTGCGCATGTTGCCGGCCTCGATGAACACGGCCGGCACGGTGGCGACGTTGAGCCCGCCCAGATCGCTGCGGACGTCGATCCCGTTCTTGCCCAGATAGGTGGAGTACGGGATGCCGGTGCCCTGGTGGAAGGCATTGCGGAGGTCCATGCCGAGCCGCTTGGACTCGGGCACGACCTTCTCGTTGTGCCCCTTGATCACCGCCGGCTCGATGATGTGGAACCCGTGGCCGCTCGCCGGGGCCCCGTCGCCGTGGATGGCGAGTGAGGCGTCGGCGTGCGCCCGGTTGGCGATCTTCGCCCGCTCGTCGACGCAGGGCCCGACGCCCTTGTCGTTCTTGCGGGTGAGGATGACCTTGGCGCCCTTGGCACGGAGGATCTTGGCCAGGCGGAGGGAGACGTCCCAGGTGAAGGCGTGCTCCGGGTAGTTGTCATTCGTCGCGGTGCCGGTGGTGTTGCACGGCTTCATCGCGTTGATGACGTTGACCTTCTTGTTGATGATCTCCGGGTGGGAGGCGTTGCCGCCGTTGTGGCCCGGGTCGATCACGATGGTCTTGCCGGCGAGCGGTGCCTGCGGCGTGGGCGCGGCCGAAGACGCCGCGGCGGATGTGGGCGCGGCGGACGGCGGCGCGGCGGAGGCGGAGGAGTCGCCGCCGGAACCGCAGGCGCTGACCAGCCCGGCCACGGCCACGATCGCCAAGGCACCGAAGGCTTTTCGTCCGGAACGAGTCATGGGCTCAGACATCATGACTCAGTGTGCCAAAGACGTGGGCGAGCTTTGGCCGATTGACGGCAAAGGCCTGACCAATGACCGGTCAGGCGCCCGCCATCTGGTCGTTGACCAGAACATCCTTACTCTCACTGGTCTCGATGGCCCCTCGTGTCCGAGGGGCTCGGGTCCGGGGGGAGTGACCGCCGCCGCCCTCTCCGCGCTGAGTTCGTGGCGACGGCGGTCACGCCCGGCTGCCCGGGGACGGTTCCGGCCAGGTTGTCCGGGCACGTGCTACAGGCAGGCGTGCTCCTTGCCGAGCAGGGCCGCGAGGGCGCGGGCCTCCTCCGCGTCCAGGCCCAGGACCACGCGCGGGCGGCCCCAGGGGTGATCGATCGAATGGGCCACGTAGCTCGCGACCGACTCCGAGACCTCCTCGATCAGGCCTCGTGAGCGGCGCCACTGGGACCACGCGCGCTCCAGCTCGCTCGCGGCGCGCTGGGCGCAGGAGACCAACTCCGGATCACGCATGATTACCCCCGGGTCCACATGATCCACTCTGGCCGCCGCCCGGCGGCCGGGCGGCGGCGTGCCGGCCGATCCCCCGAAGGGCCGGCGACGCCACCCGCCTCGGCTCGCCGAGCGGCTGGTGTGCTCACCCATTAAGGCCGTGCCCCGGGCGTACGGCAGGCGGCTTCGGCCAGACTTGACCGGCCCCTTACCGGGACGAGACCCGCGCGGGGTACCTGCCGTCAGCCGCGGGGTGCGCGGCCGGTCGTGGACCGGATGACCAGGTGTGGCACCACGAGCGTCTGCAGAGTGTCGCGCATCGGGTCGTCGATGCGGGCACAGAGGCGCTCGGCGGCGACACGGCCCATGTCGCGACGCGGCTGGTCGACACTCGTGAGGGAGACGTGCCGGATCGCGGCCAGGTGCGTGTTGTCGTACCCGACGATCGAGATGTCCTCCGGCACGTTCAGGCCGAGTTCGTCCGCGGCGGACAGGACACCGGTCGCGACCAGGTCGTTCGGGGCGAAGATCGCGGTCGGGCGCGGGTCGTGGGACAGCAGCTTGCGTGCCGCGCGGTAGCCGCCGTCCTCGGTGAAGTCGCCCGGCTCCACGATGATCCGATCATCGAGGTGGTGGCTCCTCATCGCCGATTCGTACCCGATCCTGCGGTAGTGCGCGGTCGTCGACGGCGCCCCCTCGATGTGCGCGATCCGGTCGTGCCCGAGCCCGACGAGGTGGTCGACGGCCAGCCGCGCGCCGAGCTCGTCGTCATCGACCACGATGTCGACGCCCTCCACGTCGCGTTCGCCCACGACCACGACCGGGACGCTCTTGGCGGCGTCCTTCAACGAGTCGGGTACCACGCTGAGCAGGACGAGACCGTCGACCCGCATCTCCAGGAACGCCTCGACCGCCTCCGCCTCGAAGTGCGGGTCCCACCGGCCGCTGCCGACGAGCATGCGCAGGCCCGCGCCGTGCAGGCTCTCCTGCAGACCGTCGAGGAACTCGGCGAAGAAGGGGTTGTGCAGGTCCGCGACCAGCGCTCCGATCAGGCGCGTACGGCCCTCGACAAGGCTCCGCGCGACCGCGTTGGGCCGGTATCCCAACTCGCGCGCGGCCTTGAGCACGGCCTGCCGGCGGTGCTCGCTGACGTGCGGCGACCCGCGCATGACGAGCGAGACCAGTGATTTGGACACGCCTGCCCGTTCGGCGACGTTCCGAATGGTGGGTTTCGCCGACACGACCCTTCCCCGGCGTACATCCTCTGCTGCCACTGATTCTCCTGTGTCTCCGACGTCCCACCTGAATCCGGGCAGAAACAGACGGACCGCCGCAAGGGAGGAGATGCCATGATGCCCCGACAAGACCCTTGACTGCTGTAACAGTGCGTAACGGGCGGTCAGTCGAGGACTTTCGGTCATGGTCGATAGGCGGCCTTTGGGTGCCGTGTCGGCGCTGACCTGCCACGGATGGCGGTCTATTGGACGTGGGCTCGGATACGCTGCCAAGCGTGGGTGATCGCGCAGTAGACGGGAAGGAGCCTGCGCAGGCCGTTCGACGCGCGTCCGGCGGCCGCCCGAGCAGGCGGCGGCTCAGCGTCGACGAGCGCCGCGACGAGCTCATCGCCGCTGCCCTCGAACTCTTCAGCGACCGGCAGCCGGAGGACATCTCGATCGACGATGTGGCCGACGCCGCCGGCGCGTCACGGGCCCTCGTCTATCACTACTTCGGTGGCAAGCAGGAGCTCTACCTCGCCGCGCTGCACAGTGCCGCCAAGCAGCTGAGCGATTTGCTCAAGCCTCCGGCCGAGGGCAAGCCGCTGGAACGGCTGGCGGTCTCGCTGCACCGTTACTTCGACTATGTGGAGGAGCACGCGGCGGGCTTCGTGGCCCTGCTGCGCGGCGGCCCGGCGTACCGCTCGGGTGAGGTCGGCGAGGTCCTGGACAACATCCGGAATTTGGTGATGCAGCACATCACCACCGCGATCGGCGTCAAGGACCCGGACCCGGTGCTCCGCATCACACTGCGCTCGTGGATGGCGTCGGTGGAGACGGCCGGCCTCGACTGGCTCGAACACCGCGACCTGCCACGCACGGAACTCGAACGCCTCCTCGTAGACCACCACGTCGTACTCCTGGACGTCGCCGCCCGACACGACCCGGAGGTGGCCGCCCTGCTCGAACGCCTCGCCGACGACACCCCAGGCTGACCCGAGCCCAGCCGACGCCACACCCGACTGCCCCTGACTCACGGACGTCCCGCCGAGCCCTCCACCATCGCCGCTGGATGAGACGGCGCGCCAGATGAGCCGAGGCGTTGTACGAGACGGAGCGCGGGATGAGGCAGCGCGTTGGAAGAGACGGCGCGTTGGACGAGACGGCGCGTTGGACGAGACGAGGCGTTGGACGAGGCAGCGCGCCGGATGAGACGGGGCG
Source organism: Actinoallomurus acaciae (assembly GCF_042429965.1). NCBI lineage: Bacteria > Bacillati > Actinomycetota > Actinomycetes > Streptosporangiales > Thermomonosporaceae > Actinoallomurus > Actinoallomurus acaciae. The sequence goes on along the minus strand of NZ_JBHLZP010000344.1, from coordinate 131 downwards.
TTAAACGAAACGGGGCGCCGGATGAGGCAGCGGGTTGGACAAGCCCAGCCAGCGACGGGCAGCGGGCAGCGGGCAGCGGGCAGCGGGCAGCGGGCAGCGGGCAGCGGGCAGCGGGCAGCGGGCAGCGGGCA
>NZ_JBHLZP010000343.1:0-8973 GCF_042429965.1 Actinoallomurus acaciae | reverse complement strand
GTCGCCCGCGGCGACGCCGGCACGGTCGCGGGCCACGTCGAGGAGCTGGGCCGCATCTCACCCAAGGCGCGCGGCGCGTACGTCGCCCTGGCCCGCCTCACCGCCGACCGCGCGCTCGCGGCCGGTCTCCTGAAGCCCGACGACGCATCACGTCTCCTCGACGCTCTGGCCGAACGCGGTTCCGAAGGGAAGCAGCCATGACGCTCGTGATCGCCCGTACCCGTGAGGAACTCGCGGCGGCCCGTTCCTCCTTCGGGACGATCGCGCTCGTGCCCACCATGGGCGCGCTGCACGAGGGCCACCGGTCCCTGATGCGCCGGGCGCGGGGCCTGGCCGGCACGGTCGCCGTGAGCATCTTCGTCAACCCGCTGCAGTTCGGGCCGAACGAGGACCTCGACCGCTATCCCCGTACGCTTTCGGACGACCTGGCCGTCTGCGCCGACGAGGGCGTCGGCCTGGTCTTCGCGCCGACGGTCGAGACCATGTACCCCGACGGCCGGGGCACGGGGGTCACGGTCAGCGCGGGCGAGATGGGGACGATCATCGAGGGCGCGTCCCGGCCGGGCCACTTCGACGGCGTGCTGACCGTCGTGCTCAAGCTGTTCAACATGGTCCGCCCGGAGATCGCCGTGTTCGGCGAGAAGGACGCACAGCAGCTCGCGATGATCCGCCGCATGGTCGCCGACCTGAACGTCCCGGTGTGGATCGACGCCTGTCCGACCGTACGCGAGAAGGACGGGCTGGCGCTGTCGAGCCGCAACCGTTACCTGTCGCCACCGGAGCGCGTGACGGCGCTGTCGCTGTCGCTGGCCCTGCGCCGGGGCGCGGCGGCGGCGCAGGACGGGCCCGCCAAGGTCCTCAAGGCGGCCCGCGCCGTCCTCGACGAGGCGACCGACACCGAGCCGCCGCTGGAGCTGGACTACCTCGAACTGGTGGATCCGACGACGTTCCACGAGGTCGACGAGGAGTACGTCGGTCCGGCCGTCCTCGCCGTCGCGGGCCGGGTGGGCGCCACCCACCTGATCGACAACACCCCGCTGTACCTGACGCCAGAGCCGCCCACGGAGTCGCGCTGATGTTCCGCACCATGTTCAAATCCAAGATCCACCGGGCCACGGTCACCCAGGCCGACCTGCACTATGTGGGCTCCATCACGATCGACGAGGACCTGATGGAGGCGGCGGACCTGCTCGCGGGCGAGCAGGTCCAGGTGGTCGACATCGACAACGGCGCCCGCCTGGAGACGTACGTGATCGCCGGACCGCGAGGAAGCGGCGTGATCGGCCTGAACGGTGCCGCGGCGCGGCTGGTGCACACGGGCGACCTGATCATCATCATGAGCTACGCGGCCATGACGGACGAGGAGTGCCGAACCTTCGAGCCGAAGGTCGTCCACGTCGACCGCGACAACCGGATCATCGCTCTGGGCTCCGACCCGGCAGAGCCGGTCCCCGGCACGACCATGGTCCGCGGCGACACGCTCGCCGGTTCTGTGTAAGCCGGGCGGGCCCGGTGCACGGTGGCCGGGTTCAGCCGCGAACAAGTCCATTCTCCACGGCACAACGAGGTGGTGAGGGCGGTCGGCGGCGCGTGATGTAGCGCTCAGGGCCGGACGCGATTTCGTGCGTCCGGCCTTGCCCTCGGTGGCATAAGCGTTCAGCGGGTCGGACGCCGAGGCTCACCGGCGGTCCTCCGGGGCGCTGAAAGGACGCGGCCGATGTCGGCCTTTTCCGTCCACGGTTCCCCGAGGCCCTCCGGTCTTCTCGTGGCTCGTCGTGCTCTCGTTCGGCCGTGTCAAAGCCTGCCGCGCGCCCCTTGCCGATGCCGAGGAGGCGTCTCGACCGGCCGGTTCACTCATCGTTGACACGGGGCCGAGGGAATCAGACGTTCCGGGCGCGAGTTATAGTCAGTTTGACGAGAACCTGCCTCCCCCAGGAGGGCTCATGCTCCCTCGACGTCTCACCGCCCCGCCGCCCGGTTGGACCACCGGCGCCGACATCGTTGTGATCGGGTCCGGCATCGCCGGTCTCGTGGCCGCCCTGCGGGCCCGTACGGCGGGCAGGGTCCTTCTCGTCACCAAGGCGCTCCTTGATGACGGGTCGACGCGCTGGGCGCAGGGTGGGATCGCCGCGGCGCTCCACCCGGGCGACTCGCCGGAGGACCACCTCACCGACACCCTCACCGCCGGGGTCGGCATCTGCGACCCCGAGGCCGTACGCGCGCTGGTCACCGAGGCGCCCGACGCGGTCCGCGGGCTGATCGCGCTCGGTGCCGAATTCGACCGTGACGGGGACGGGCACATCGCGCTCACCCGCGAAGGCGGTCACCTGCGGAGCCGTATCGCGCACGCCGGTGGCGACGCGACCGGCGCCGAGATCAGCCGGGCGCTGCTCGCCGCCGCCAAGGACGCCGGGATCGAGGTCATCGAGCACGCCCTGGCGCTCGACCTGCTGATCGAGGACGGTCGGACGGCCGGCGTCACCCTCCACGTCATGGGGGAGGGGCAGCGCGACGGCGTCGGTGCCGTACGGGCCCGCGCGGTGATCCTCGCGACCGGCGGGCTCGGGCAGGTCTTCCAGGCGACCACGAACCCGGAGGTCTCCACCGGCGACGGGCTGGCGCTCGCGCTGCGGGCCGGGGCGCAGGTCGCCGACGTGGAGTTCGTGCAGTTCCACCCGACGGTCATGTGGCTGGGCCCGGACGCACGGGGCCGCCAGCCGCTCATCTCCGAGGCCGTACGCGGCGAGGGTGCCTTCCTGATCGACGGTTCCGGCACGCGGTTCATGACCGGCCGGCACCCGCTCGCCGACCTGGCCCCCCGCGACGTCGTGGCCAAGGAGATCATGAACCGGATGCGCGAGACCGGCGAGCCGTGCATGTACCTCGACGGACGCAACCTCGGCCCGCGCATCTGGGCGCAGCGGTTCCCCACGATCACGGCGGCCTGCGAGCGGCACGGCATCGACCCGGTCAACGAGCCGATCCCGGTGCTGCCGGCCGCGCACTACGCGAGCGGCGGCGTCCGTACGGACCTGTGGGGGCGCACGAGTGTGCCCGGCCTGTACGCCTGCGGCGAGGTCGCCTGCACCGGCGTCCACGGCGCCAACCGCCTCGCCTCCAACTCGTTGCTCGAAGGGCTGGTGTTCGCCCAGCGGATCGCGTCGGTGCTGGCCGACGACATCGAGCAGGACGCCCCGGCGCCATCGGGGGCCGCCGGGGCGTCCACCCTTCTCGACCCCGGCATCCGGCCCGAGGTTCAGCGGATCATGACGCTCGGCTCCGGTGTGCTGCGCGACGGCCCCGGCCTCGAGCGTGCCGCGGCCGACCTGGCCGCGCTGGCGGGCCGTACGACCGACCGCCCGCACACCGAGGCCTGGGAGGTCACGAACCTGCACACCGTCGCGTCACTGATCGTTGCCTCGGCGCGGCGCCGCGAGGAGACGCGCGGCAGCCACTGGCGATCGGACTTCCCCGACGCCTCCGACGAGTGGCGCGGGCACCTCATCTCGACCCTCGACGACGACACCCTGACCACGACGTACGAACCCGCGGAGATCCGATGAGCGCGCACATCTGGCTGGCCGAGGCCGGTCTCGATCCACAGGCTGTGGAGAGCGTCGTCCACGTCGCGCTGGCCGAAGACGGCGAGCGCGACGTCACGAGCGAACCGATCTTCGACGCGGACGCCATCGCCGGCGCCGACGTGGTGACGCGTCGCCCCGGCGTGGTCGCGGGCGTGCCGGTGGCCGCCCTGGTGTTCGAGACGCTCGGCCTCACGGTCAAGCCGATCGCCGCCGACGGCGACCGGATCGCCACGGGTGACGTCCTGCTCTCGGTCGAGGGACCGCTGCTCGGGCTGCTGCGCGCCGAGCGCACCGCACTGAACTTCCTCACCCACCTGTCCGGCGTCGCCACCGTCACCCGCCAGTGGGCGGACGCCGTCGAGGGCACCCGGGCGCGGGTCCGCGACACCCGCAAGACACTGCCCGGCCTGCGGGCCCTGCAGAAGTACGCGGTGCGCTGCGGGGGCGGCGTCAACCACCGCATGTCGCTGTCGGACGCCGCGCTGATCAAGGACAACCACGTCGCGGCGGCCGGTTCGGTCACCGCGGCGTTCAAGGCCGTACGGGCCCCCGGCCTGCACGTACAGGTCGAGTGCGACACACTTGATCAGGTGAGCGAGGCGCTGGCGGCCGGAGCGACCTCGATCCTGTTGGACAACATGGACATCCCGACGATGGCCGAGGCCGTGGGCCTGGTGGCCGGGCGGGCCGAGCTGGAGGCCAGCGGCGGCCTCACGTTGGACGGGGCCCGAGGTGTGGCCGAGACCGGTGTCGACTACCTTGCCGTTGGGGCACTGACCCATTCGGTGCCCGCACTCGACATCGGCCTTGACCTGAACAGAGCGGCGAGCTGACGAGCGAGCGTAGTGGATGGTGAGGGACGAGCCGTCCGCGGAGTGAGCGAGGAGGCGAGCGCGACCATTGACACGGCGCGGCGAGCTGACGAGCGAGCGTTGTGGGCGGTGAGGGACGAGCCGTCCGCGGTGCGAGTGAGGAGGCGAGCGCGACCAATGAACACCGCGGGGACCTGATGCTGCTCACCATCGACGTCGGTAACACCCACACCGTGCTCGGCCTGTTCGAAGGCGACGAGGTGATCGAGCACTGGCGGATCAACACCGACTCCCGGCGTACCGCGGACGAGATCGCGGTGGTCCTCCAGGGGCTCGTGCAGCAGAGCCCCCTGCTCGCCGAGACCGACATCAGCGGCATCGCGCTCTGCTCGACGGTGCCGTCGGTGCTGCACGAGATGCGGGAGATGTGCCGCCGCTACTACGGCGACGTGGCCGCGGTGATCGTTGAGCCGGGTGTCAAGACCGGTGTGCCGGTGCGGATGGACAACCCCAAGGAGGTCGGGTCCGACCGCATCATCAACGCCCTGGCCGCGAACCACATCTACGGCGGCCCGGCGATCGTGGTCGACTTCGGCACGGCGACGACGTTCGACGCCGTCTCGGCCAAGGGCGAGTACGTCGGCGGCGCGATCGCCCCCGGCATCGAGATCGCGGTCGACGCGCTGTCGGCCCGTGGTGCGCAACTGCACAAGGTCGAGCTCGTCCGGCCCCGCAACGTCATCGGCAAGAGCACGGTCGAGGCGCTGCAGTCGGGCATCATCTTCGGCTTCGCCGGGCAGGTGGACGGCGTGGTCGACCGGATGTCGGAGGAACTGGCCGACAACCCCGAGGACGTCACGGTGGTCGCCACCGGCGGCCTCGCGCCCCTGGTCCTGGACGAGGCCCGCACCATCGACGCGTACGAGCCGTGGCTCACGCTGATCGGCCTGCGCCTGGTCTACGAGCGCAACGTCGGCGTCTCCGCCGAGCCGAAGGCTCAGTAGCCGAACACCGCGGTGAACCGGTAGCGCAGCAGCGAGTCGACCCGGTCGCACTGGATGTCGACCCAGTGCTCACCGTGGTGGTACTCGAACGAGGTGCCGTCGCGGAAGCACCGGGTGATGGTGTCGTCGTCGACGTCCCCGCCGTCGTTCTCGATCCAGTCGCCGACCGCCTTGAGCGGGGGCGGGTCGCAGGGGACCGAGGTGTCGCACTGCTCGCTGTAGACCATGGTGAACCGGTGGTTGTCGCCGCCGAGCGAGGTGCTGGTGAACCTGCCCTGCGGGGTGCCGGCCCGCTGGGACCAGTCCTTGAGATAGTGGCGCGGCCGGTAGTCGGAGGTGTAGTAGGCGCCGCCGATGACGGCGACAACGATCACGAACAGCGCGCCGAGCACGACGAGCGGAACGCATCCCCGGCGGGGGCGGCGAGGCGGGGGCGCCCAAGGGCGCGGCGGGCCCGCGGGGCCCGGTCCGTACGGCGGAGGCGAGGGGTTCATCGGCGGCGATGGTAGTCATCCACCGCGGCGGCGACATCACCATGGCCGGATGAGGAAAGGTCGGTCCCGGTGACCCCGGCATGTGAATCGGTTCGCAAGCCTCCCGGGACGGTCGGTAGCCTTCATGACCGTGAACGAGTCGCAGCAAGACCTTCCGGAGCAGATGCGGATCCGCCGGGACAAGGCGGAGCGCCTGCGCGAGAGCGGGGTGGACCCGTACCCCCTCGGATTCCCGCGTACGACCACGATCGCGAAGGTCCGCGCTGACCATCCCGACCTGGAACCGGGCACCTCCACCGGCGAGAAGGTCGGGGTCACCGGCCGCGTCATGCTGGCTCGTAACACCGGCAAGCTCTGCTTCGCCACCATCCGCGACGGCAGCGGCGACATCCAGATCATGCTCTCCCTCGCCAACGTCGGCGAGGAGGCGCTGGAGGGGTGGAAGCGCGACATCGACCTCGGCGACCAGGTCGGCGTCGAGGGCGAGGTCATCACGTCCAAGCGCGGCGAGCTGTCGATCATGGCGGACCGCTACGTGCTCACGTCCAAGTGCCTGCGCCCGCTGCCGGAGAAGCACGCGGGCCTGACCGACCCCGAACAGCGCGTACGCCTCCGCTACGTCGACCTGATCGTCAACGACGACGCGCGGCGCATGGCCCGGCTGCGCAGCGACACGGTGCGGGCGATCCGTGAGTACATGAACGACCGCGAGTTCCTCGAGGTCGAGACCCCGATGCTCCAGCCGATCCACGGCGGGGCGTCCGCGCGGCCGTTCGTCACGCACATCAACGCGTACGACATGGACCTCTACCTGCGGATCGCGATCGAGCTGTACCTCAAGCGGCTCGTCGTCGGCGGCATCGAGAAGGTCTATGAGATCAGCCGCAACTTCCGCAACGAGGGCGCCGACTCCTCGCACAACCCCGAGTTCACCATGCTCGAGGCCTACGAGGCGTACGGCGACTACGACACGATCGCCACGCTGACCCGCGAGATCTATCAGGCCGCGGTGGTGGCCGCCCTCGGCACGACGGTCGTGGTGCACGACGGCCAGGAGGTCGACCTCGGCGGCGACGAGTGGCCCAAGGTCACCCTGTACGACGCGGTGTCGGGCGCGGTGGGCGAGGAGCTGACCACCGAGACGCCGATCGATCAGGTGCGCAAGCTGTTCGACCTGCGCGGCCTGGAGTACGACCCGGCGTGGGGGCAGGGGCGCCTCGTGCAGGAGCTGTTCGAGGAGCTGGTCGAGCACACGCTGATCCAGCCGACGTTCGTCCGCGACTACCCGCTGGAGACCTCGCCGCTCGCCCGTACGCACCGGTCCAACCCGCTGCTGACCGAAAAGTGGGACCTCATCGGCTTCGGCACCGAGCTGGGTACGGGCTATTCCGAGCTGATCGACCCCATCGAGCAGCGGCGCCGGCTCACCGAGCAGTCTCTCCTGGCGGCCGGCGGCGACCCGGAGGCCATGCAGCTCGACGAGGACTTCCTGCGCGCACTGGAGTACGCCATGCCCCCGACCGGCGGTGTCGGCATCGGCATCGACCGTATGATCATGGCGTTCACCGGCAGGAATATCCGCGAGACGATCCTTTTCCCACTGGTCAAGCCCGAATAGAGTTAAGCCCGCGTTCGCTCGCCGGGCACGATGCGCTCGATACGGTGATACTGAATATTCGCTCCGGACTCCGGCGTTACGGGAGGAGGGCGTTGTGGACGATGACGGAGCCGATACCCCTCTTCTGCCGGAACCGGCGGCCGGCTCCCTCCCGGAGGGGCCGGCGTCGCTGTCGCGTGAGCTGGGCGAGCTGACCCGTGCCCTGCTCACCGCCACCACGGTGGACGGTGTCCTGGAGCGCATCATCCTCGCCGCCCGCTACCTCATCCCCGCGGCCGACGTCGTGAGCATCACGCTGCGTGAGGAGGACGGGGACTACTACACCCCGGCCGAGACCGACGCCGCGGGCACCGAACTCGATCGCCGCCAGTACGAGACGGGCGAAGGCCCCTGCCTCGACGCCGCCGACCCCGGCGGGCCCGCGTACGCGCACAGCGCCGATCTCGCCACCGAGTCCGCCTGGCCGGCCTTCGCGCGCGAGGCGACCGCGCACGGGTTCGCCTCGGTGCTGTCCACCGCGCTGATCACCGTGCCGGAGCCGCCGCCGTTCACCGCCGCGCTGAACATCTACTCTCGCGAGCGCGATGCCTTGGGAGATTCGGCCCGCGACACAGCGTTCCTCCTCGCGACGTACGCGTCGCTCGCGCTGGCCGCCCTCTATCGCGGCGCCGCCACCGAACGCGCCCTGCGCCGGTCGGAGGCGGACACCGCCAACCTGCGCAAGGCGCTCGACACCCGGACGGTCATCGGCCAGGCCACCGGGATCTTGATGGCCCGCCGGCGGCTCTCGGCCGACGAGGCGTTCGACGTGCTCGTCCGCGCTTCGCAGAACCACAACATCAAGCTGGCCCACCTCGCCGAACTCCTCGCCCGTCACCCGGGCACCGCCGACCGGATCTGAGCGGCCTCCGCGGAGGCGTTCGGGAGACGCGCTCCGCGGAGGCGGCCCGGCTATGGCGTGGCGTCGGGGTCGACGCCCACCACGATCGTGGCGAGCAGGCCGTGTTGCGGCGCGCCGCCGTGGTGCAGGGTGACCAGGCCGGCGGAGCCGCCGTCCTGGTAGATGCCGTCCTCGTCGAGGGTCGTGCGGTGCACGGTGTTGATCGCGTACGGCTGGAGTCCGGCGATCTGCCCGGCGACCTTCTCCTCGAAGAAGAACTGGCCGGTGTGGACGACGCGCCCGCCGGCGTACTTGCCGCCCTTGGCCCTGCCGCCGAGGTGCACCTTGGCGTGGATGTGGATGGCGCGGCCGACGTACCAGCCGGGGAAGAGCGTACGGAACTCGACCACGCCGTGCCGGTCGCTGGTCTGGACGCCGCGCAGGAAGGTCAGCTGGTCGGTCGGCTCGACATGGCCTCCGCCGGGCGGCGGTTCGGACGGGTCGGACGGCGGCGGGGAGTCCGGCGGAGGCGTGCCGCCGCCCGGTCCGCCGCCGTTCGCGCCGCCGACGCCGAGCGCCGT
>NZ_JBHLZP010000342.1:0-8992 GCF_042429965.1 Actinoallomurus acaciae | reverse complement strand
CTCGCCGGGCTGCAGGCCGTGGCCGGCTGGCCGGACGCTCCCCGGCCGGTGCTCGCCGGCGCGCTGCTGGCCGAGCGCGCGCTCGACGGCGACCAGGACGCGCGGGCGTTTCTTGTAGAGGAGGTCTACGAACCGCTGCGCGACGCCGGCGCCCCGCTGCTGGACACGCTGACGACCTACCTGGAGCAGGGCTCGTCGCTGGAGGCCACCGCACGGCTCCTGTTCGTCCACCCCAACACCGTCCGCTACCGGCTCAGACGCGTCACTGAGCTGACCGGTTACGTACCCGCCGACGGCCGCGCCGCCTTCACGCTGCGCATCGCGCTCGTGCTCGGCCGCTTCGTGTCGCGTCCGGCCAACTTGTAGGACCCTCACAAGGCGGGCCGCCCCAAGTTCGTATCTCACCGCATGAACACAGCGCATCCCCACGAGGCACTGTGGGATGCGTGCTCGCCATCACCGCGCCCGGGCAGGGCGCCCAGACACCCGGATTCCTCGAGGCCTGGCTCGAGCTCCCGGGGGTGACCGAACGCCTCACCTGGTGGTCGGCCGTCACCGGGCTCGACCTGATCCGCTACGGGACGACCGCCGACGCCGAGGAGATCCGCGACACCGCCGTCGCGCAGCCGCTGCTCGTCGGCGCCGCTCTCATCGCGTACGAGGTGCTCGGCGTGAAGCCCGGCCTTGTGGCGGGCCACAGTGTGGGCGAGCTGGCCGCGGCCGCGATGGCCGGCGTCATCTCCCCCGAGGCGGCGCTCGTCCTCGCCCGTGAGCGCGGCCGGGCCATGGCCGAGGCGGCCGCCGTCACCGAGACCGGCATGACCGCGGTGCTCGGCGGCGACCCCGACGAGGTGCAGACGGTCCTGAAGGAGCACGGCCTCACCCCGGCGAACATGAACGCCGCCGGACAGGTCGTCGCCGCCGGCACGCTGGAGCAGCTCGCCGCGCTGAAGGACCGGCCGCCGTCCGGTGCGCGGCTGCGCAGCCTCCAGGTGGCGGGCGCCTTCCACACCGTGCATATGGAGCCCGCGGTCGACACGCTCCGGCGCATCACGCCGGGCATGCCCGTCGCCGACCCGGGTATACAGGTGCTGTCCAACCGCGACGGCGCCGTCGTGGGGCGTGGAGGAGACTTCGTCGCCCGTCTCGCCGAGCAGGTCAGCACCCCGGTGCGCTGGGACTCCTGCATGGAGACGATGACGGACCTCGGCGTCACGGCCATCATCGAGCTTCCGCCGGCCGGGACTCTCGCCGGTATCGCTCGGCGTGCGCTGCCGGGTGTCGAGGTGGTCGCACTCAAGACGCCGGACAAACTCGACCAGGCACGCGCCGTGGCCGATGCCAGCCCCAGCGACGACACATTGGAGAACGCGTGACGTCCTTCCAGCTCCGTACCGGCGCCCCCGGGGCGCGCATCCTCGCGTTCGGCCACTACCAGCCGTCCAACGTCGTCACCAACGACGACCTCGCCAAGACCGTCGACACCAACGACGAGTGGATCCAGAGCCGGGTCGGCATCAAGCAGCGGCGGATCGCCGGGCCCGACGAATCGGTGGTCGACATGGCCGTGCAGGCGGGCGGCAAGGCCCTCGCCAACAGCGGTTTGTCCCCGGCCGACATCGACCTGGTCGTCGTGGCCACCTGCACCCAGGAGGCGCAGATCCCCAACGCGTCGGCGCAGGTCGCCACCCGTCTGGGCATCGTCTCTCCGGGCGCGTTCGACGTCAACGCGGCGTGCGCGGGCTTCTGCTACGCCCTGTCCACCGCCTCCGACGCGATCCGCGGCGGCTCCGCGCGCAACGTGCTCGTGGTCGGCGCGGAGAAACTGTCACAGTGGGTGGACTGGACGGACCGTTCCACCTGCATCATCTTCGCCGACGGCGCGGGCGCGGCGGTCGTCGGGCCGTCCGAGGAGACCTCGGTCGGGCCGGTCGTGTGGGGCAGCGCCGGCGACATGGCCGACCGCATCTTCATCAAGGACCGGAACGGCTTCCTCTACCAGGAGGGCCAGAGCGTGTTCCGGTGGACCACCACGAATCTCCACAAGGTGGCCCTGGAGGCGTGCGACCGCGCCGGCGTCGCCCCGTCGGAGCTGGCGGCCTTCGTGCCCCACCAGGCCAACCTGCGCATCGTCGAGGCGATCGCACGTAAGCTCAAGGCGGAGAACGCGATCGTCGCCGACGACATCGTGGAGGCCGGCAACACCTCGGCCGCCTCGATCCCGCTCGCCCTCTCGCGGCTCATCGAGCGCGGCGACGTGCCGTCCGGTGCCCCCGCCCTGCTGATCGGTTTCGGCGCCGGCATGACGTACGCGGCCCAGGTCGTCGAGATCCCGTAGCCCCTTGTTCCTCACTCACCCGCAGTAACAACCCGATTCAGAGGAGTAATAACACCATGGCATTGTCCGACCAGGAGATCCTCAGCGGCCTCGGCAAGATCATCGAGGAGATCGCCGGTGTGCCGGCGGCCGACGTCACCCCCGAGAAGTCGTTCGTGGACGACCTCGACATCGACTCGCTGTCGATGGTGGAGATCGCCGTCGCCGCGCAGGACGAGTTCGGCGTCGAGATCCCCGACGACGAGCTGAAGAACCTCAAGACCGTCAAGGACGTCGTCGTCTACGTGCAGGGCAAGGGCGTCTCCGCCTGAAGGGCACATCCAGCGACGAGACCACCAAGGGAGAGCGTGACCGAATGAGTACCTCCGTCGTCGTGACCGGACTGGGCGCGACCACGCCACTCGGCGGCGACGTGGCGTCGACCTGGTCCGCTCTGCTCGCGGGCCGTTCCGGCGTCAAGCCGATCGAGGCGGACTGGGCCAAGGACCTGCCGGTGCAGATCGCCGCGAGGATCGCGGTCGAACCCTCCGAGGTCCTGCCCAGGCACCGGTTGCGCCGCCTCGACCGGTGCCAGCAGTTCGCCATCATCGCCGCGCACGAGGCCTGGCGCGACGCCGGCCTCGCGTTCGGCGATGAGGAGTCGGCGGAGGGCTTCCGGGTCGACGGCGACCGGGTCGGCGCGGTCGTCTCCAGCGGCATCGGGGGCATCATCACCACCCTCGACAACTACGACACGCTGCGGGAGAAGGGCTGGAAGCGCGTCTCGCCGTTCGCCGTGCCGATGCTGATGCCCAACGGCGCCGCCGGCCAGGTGAGCATCGAGTTCGGCGCCCGTGCGGGTGCGCACGCGCTCGCGAGCGCGTGCGCCTCCAGCGCCGAGGCCATCGGCTACGGCATCGACATGATCCGATCCGGCCGTGCCGACATCGTCATCGCCGGTGGCACCGAGGCGGCCATCCACCAGCTCAACCTCGCCGCGTTCGCGTCGATGCGCGCCATGTCGACGCGGAACGACGAGCCGGAACGCGCGTCGCGGCCGTACGACAAGAACCGCGACGGTTTCGTGCTCGGCGAGGGCTCGGGCATCGTCATTCTCGAGTCCGAGGAGCACGCGCGAGCGCGCGGCGCGCGGATCTACGGAATCGCCGCCGGGGTCGGGTACTCCGCCGACGCCAACGACATCGTGCAGAACGACGCGGACGGCATGTCCAAGGCCATGAGGCGCGCGCTTGCCGACGCGGGTCTCGAGCCCGGGGACATCGTCCACATCAACGCGCACGGCACGTCCACCCCGATCGGTGACGTCGGCGAGATCAAGGCGATCAAGAAGGCGCTCGGCGACGCGGCCGGGCAGATCGTCGTGACGAGTACCAAGTCGATGACCGGGCACCTGCTCGGTGGCACCGGCGCGGTGGAGTCGATCGCCACGCTGCTCGCGCTGCGTGAGGGTCTGGTCCCGCCGACCATCAACATCGACGATCTCGACGACGAAGTCGACCTCGACATCGCCCAGGGGGAGCCGAGGAAGCTGCCCGGCGGCCCCGCCGCAGCACTGAACAACTCGTTCGGCTTCGGTGGCCACAACGTGTGCGTCGCCTTTAGGAGGCATGAGTCGTGACCGTTGTCGACAGTCGTACCCCCGCTTCGGCGGCCGAGGAGATCCCCCAGCAGGCCGAGGCCGCGCCGGACCCACGGGACCCGCGCGTCCGCCTGGAGGCGCTCTTCGACGAGGGGTCCCTGCGGCTCCTCACCGAAGAGGACGACAGCGGCGCCATCGCGGGCGTCGGCCGGATCGAGGGCATGCCCGTCGCGGCCTTCGCCAGCGACCCGCGTGTCCAGGGCGGCGCTCTGGGCGCGGTGGGCTGTGAGCACATCGTGCACGCGTACGACCACGCGGTGCGCGAGCGCCTGCCGATCATCGGCCTGTGGCACTCCGGCGGTGCCCGCATCGCCGAGGGCGTCGAGTCGCTGCACGGTGTCGGCCGGATCTTCGCCGCGATGACCCACGCCTCGGGCGTGGTGCCGCAGATCTCGGTCGTGCTCGGCGCCGCGGCCGGCGGGGCCGCGTACGGCCCGGCGCTGACCGACATCGTCATCCTGTCCGAGGGCGGCCGCATCTTCGTGACCGGCCCGGACGTCGTCCGCTCGGTCACCGGTGAGGACGTCGACATGGCGGCGCTGGGCGGCCCCGAGCCGCACAGCAAGCGCAGTGGCGTCGTGCACATCGTGACCAAGACCGACGCCGAGGCCCTGCTCAAGGCACGCCGGGTCGCGTCGCTGTTCGGCCACCAGGGCCGGCTGCGCCCGGAAGAGGTGGACGAGGTCGACCTGTCCGGCATCCTGCCGGAGAACCCGCGGCGTGCCTACAACGTCAAGCCGATCGTGGCCGGCCTGCTCGACGAGGGCTCGGAGTCGATCGAGCTGCACCCCAAGTGGGCGCCGAACATCACGACCACGCTGGGCCGCCTCGGCGGCCGTACGGTCGGGATCATCGCCAACAACCCGATGCGGCTGGGCGGCTGCCTGGACGCGACATCGGCGGAGAAGGCGGCGCGGTTCGTCCGGATGTGCGACGCGTTCGGGGTGCCGCTCATCATGGTGGTCGACGTCCCCGGCTACCTGCCGGGCGTGGGCCAGGAGCACGACGGCGTGGTACGGCGCGGGGCGAAGCTCCTGCACGCGTTCGCCGAGGCGGTCGTGCCGCGGGTGACGCTGGTGACCCGCAAGCTGTACGGCGGCGCGTACATCGCGATGAACTCCCGCGCCCTGGGCGCGACGCGCGTCTTCGCCTGGCCGACCGCCGAGGTCGCGGTGATGGGTTCGGTCGCCGCGGTCCGCATCCTGCACCGGCGCAAGCTGGCCGCCGTGCCGGAGGAGGAGCGCCACGCGCTGGAGGAGCAGCTCGCGGCCGAGCACGAGAAGGTCGTCGGCGGCCTCGAGCGGGCGCAGAACATCGGCGTCATCGACGAGGTCATCGAGCCCGCGAAGACCCGCCGCGCGATCGCCCAGGCGATCGCCGAGGCCACCCCGGCCCGCGGCGCGCACGGCAACATCCCTCTCTAGAGGTGGACCGGGCCAAGGCCCGGAGACCGCCATACACGGCACGCCCCGTCCAGGTTCGTCCTGGACGGGGCGTTTCGGGTTCCTGGCCCGATCGCCGATAAGCCGGCCGAGCCTTCGCGTCCCGCTCCGGGGAACCCGATCGCGGATTCGGGGAAAAGCGGGTGAAGCGCACACCGCGTTCGGCCGGCTCACCGGCCGCAAGAGACAGGAGCCGTATGACTGTGACGACGCTACAGGGCGTGAGTGACGCCGCTGTTATCGAGCAGTCTTGGCAGGTGCCCGGGGTGTTCGCCGTGCTGTACGAGCGGCACGCGCCCCACATCATCCGTTACGTCGCCCGCCGGCTGGGTGACGATCTCGCCGATGACGTCACCGCCGAGACGTTCTACCGGGCGTTCGAGAAACGCCGACGTTACGACCTTGAACGCCCGGACGCCCGGCCATGGCTGTACGGGATCGCCGCCAACGTCATGGCCCAGCACCATCGCAGGGAGACCCGGATGCTGCGGGCGTTCGCCCGCAGCGGCGTCGACCCCGTGGCCCAGGCCTACGGCGGTCAACTGGACGGCGCCGACGACCGGCTGACCGCCGCCGGGATGCACCGGTCGCTCGCGGTGGCCCTGGCCGGTCTCAGCCGGGCGCACCGGGAGGTCCTGCTGCTGGTCGCCTGGGCCGATCTGTCCTATGAGGAGACGGCCCAGGCGCTGGGCACCTCCGTGGGAACGGTGCGGTCACGGCTGCATCGGGCCCGAAAGAGGATCCGCGCCGCGCTCGGCACCGAAAACCCCCTGTTCGTCGGCGATGAAGGCTGAGGTACCTATCGTGAACGACCTGGATCTGGTGCGCACGATGCGCGCCGATGCCCCCATCCCGTCGCAGCAGCGTCTGGACACCGGCCGGGAGCGTCTGCTCGCGGCCATCGACTCCCCCTCCGCGGCACGGCGCACCGCGCGCGCCGGCCGGCGTCTCGGCGGCGTACGGGGCATGCTCCTCGCCGGCGGAGTGGCCGTCGTCGCCGCCGGTGTGGCCGTGGCCACCCAGGTCGGCGGCTCGCCCATCACGCTGCACAGCTCCCCCGCCGCGGAGTCGGCCAAGTACGCGGACCCGCTGGTGGAACGCGCGGCCTTCGGCTGGCTGCCGGACGGCCTGCACGCCAACGGCTACGTCGCCGACCATCAGCACGAGAAGTTCTTCCAGACCACCGCCCAGGGAGGGAGGCGCGGGGCCACCGTGACCCTCACCGCGTACGAACGCGGCAAGGAGCCGTTCCTGGGATACCTCCCCGGAGGTGTCCCGGCCAGGCGGATCCCCGCCAGGTCCGTCAACGGCCACCACGCCTACTGGGTCTTCGAACCGGACCCGTCCGGACAGTCGTCGTTCCAGCTTCGCTGGCAGTACGCCCCGGGCTCCTGGGCCGACCTCCAGGCCGACGGGCTGCGGGGGGACCGCGCCGAGCTGACCAGGACGGCGTACCGGATCGCCGCGGCCGCGACGTTCGGCAGCGGCCGGCCGATCGCCATGCCCCTGCACGTCGGCGGTGTGCCCGGCGGGCTGAGCCCGGATCGGACGGTGCTCAACAACGGCGCGTACGGGCAGGTCGGCGCCATCGTGGGGTACGACGCCGGCGGACCGTCGTCCAGCCTGGGCATCAGCGTCACCAAGTCGGACGGCACCATCGGCACCGGCGTCGCCGACAAGCCCGGCGCGCCCATCAAGGGGAATCCCCGCCCCAACACGAAGCTGCGCGGATACCCCGCCTACCAGGCACCCGGCCTGTTGTACGTGTACGGAGTCAACGGCTTCGACGTCCAGATCGACGCGTCCGGCGCGGTTCTGGCGAAGGTGAACAAGGCGGGCGGGATCGCGGGCCTGTTCAGCAGGTTGACGGTTCTCGGCACCGACCAGGCGAACTGGACCACGAACCCGATCAACTGATCCTCGTCGCCGGTACCGCCCTTCCGGGAGGTACCGGCGGCATCCACGCCCGGCCGGGGCGCTGACGGGTGCCCGTACGACGGCGCGTCCCCGTGTCGCTCCCCGCGCGTGGGACGGCCGGCTCCGGCCGGAGCGGCCCGACGGCAGGCCGCTTCGGTCCGGTCACCCGGTCACGTACATGCTCAGCCCGCGGCGTGCAGCCAGCGGACCGGTGCTCCGTCGCCGGCGCGGCGGAAGGGCTCCAGTTCGTCGTCCCACGGCTTGCCGAGGAGCCGGTCGACCTCGTGCTCGAAGGTCGCCTTGCCCGCCATGGCGTTGGCCATCGCCGCGCGCAGGCGGTCTTCGGGCACGTGGACGTCGCCGTTCGCGCCGATCACGGCGGTGAAGGCGCCGAGGGAGGGCGTCACGCTGTAGCGGACGCCGTCACATCCGGGCGTGGCGTCCTCGGTCACCTCGAAGCGCAGCAGGCGCCAGTCGCGCAGCGCCGACACGATGCCGGCCGCTGTGCCGGAACGACCTTCCCAGCACAGTTCGGTGCGCATCGTCCCTGGTGCCGCGGGCTGATCGCTCCACGGCAGTGAGACGGGCACACCGAGTACGCCTGCGGCGGCCCACTCGATATGAGGGCACAGCGCAGGCGGCGCTGAGTGGACGTAGAAAACGCCACGTGCGGACACCGGACCTCCTGGGAGCGTTGCGAGGTTCGTCTTCCCCAACGTCCTCGCGCCAGACGGGACCGAATGACCGCATGGTCATTGTGCCTCATGCTCATCACTCGCACCAGACCGCATGCCGTTCCTGCGGACTGAGCATGAATTGTGCGTGTTTCCACGGACACCCTGGACGACGCCGGGTTTCCTGGTTCCCCGCCATGCCCGGAGCCCGGCTCCGGCCACGATCACAAGGGCGAGCCAGGGCACGTAGTCGCCGTGACGGTCGTACGGCGTGCGGCCGTGCGCCGGCGTCACCTCGACGACGACCGAACCCCGCCGGGGCGTGTCCATCCAGGCGATCCGCCGCCCTCGCTCGTCGAACGCGGCCGACACCCCGGTCAGCGCCGCCTGCACCGCGGGCCGCCCCGTCTCGGCCGCCCGTACGGCGCCGAGCGAGGCATGCTGCGGCGGCGCCCAGCTGTTCTGGAACGTCGAGGTCGCCGACTCGTACACCAGGACGCGGGCCCCGCGGTTCACGACCGTGCGGGCCAGGTCGGGGAAGGTCGACTCGAAGCAGATCAGCGGCCCGAAGGAGACGAGGCCCGCGTGCATCATCACGACGCCCGTGCCGGGCACGCGGTCCTGCTTGGCCGCCTTGCTGATGTGGGTGAGCCAGCCGAGCGTGGTCCGCAGCGGGATGTACTCGCCGAAGGGCACGAGACGGTTCTTGACGTACCGGGCCCGCTCCCCGTCCGGCCCGATGAGCACCGCGCTCTTGGAGATCCGCCCGCCGGCGTCCCGCGCGTCCTCGTTGACGAGCAGCGGGCCGTGCGCGCGGGCGAGGGCGGCCAGCCGGGCCACCAGGTCGGGCCGCCGGCGCAGGTCGAAGCCCACGCTGCTCTCGCCCCAGACCACCAGGTCGACCTTTGGCAGCACGGCCGTGATCCGCTCCCCCGCGTCGAAACGCGTGTCCGCGCCGACCATGACGCCCGGCTGCACGAGC
>NZ_JBHLZP010000341.1:0-8993 GCF_042429965.1 Actinoallomurus acaciae | reverse complement strand
AGTCGTCACACACCGATCGTGGACGCCCTTCGCCATGCCCGCGCCTGGTTCAGCAATAACCCATCAACGATCTAGGGTCTGTCTCGAAGTGGTCGGGTCGTGGGTTTTCCACAGCCGTGCGTGTGGTCTTTCTTTGGTGTGTGGGGTGGCTTGACAATGGAAGTGGGGTCGGCGCCCCTTGGGAGGGCGGGGAGTGTCCCGGGCGGGGAGTGTCCCGGGCGGGGAGTGTCCCGGAGGGCGGGATCCCGGAACACGCCCTAAGGCGTCGGCGGTCGTCATGCCCCAGGGCCGCTCAGGCCGTGGCGGGTGGCCCATGCGGTGATTGCCGTGGCGATCGCCTCCGGTCGGTCCTCGGGGGCGTGGTGGCCGGCCGGGCCGCAGTGTTCGGTCTCCAGGGCGGCGATGTTGGCCGCGCACCAGGCGGCCAGCCGTTCGTCGATCAGCAGGGTCGGGGACGAGTCGAAGGTGAGCAGGAGCTTGGGCACCTCGGCGCTGGCGGCGAGCCAGGTGTCGTACCGCTCGACGCGTTCGGCCACGTCGGCGGGTTCGCCGTCCAAGGGGAGGGACCGGGCCCACTCCAGGACGGGGCGGCGGCTCTCGCGGGTCGGGTACGGCGCCAGGTAGGCCCGCAGTTCCTCCTCGCTCAGCGGGTTCAGCACGCCGCCGGTGTACGCCGTCCGTACGAAGAAGTCCTGGTCGAGCACCAGTGCCTCGCCCTGCGGCCCCCGCATGGCCTCGGCGCGCGAGCGTGGGCCCTCGCCCAGTTCGCTCCAGGACATCGGCCGGACGATCGTCTCGAAGAAGGCGACGCCGCGGACGCGGTCCGGGTGGCGGGCCGCCCAGTCGAAGGCCAGTGACCCGCCCCAGTCATGGCCGACCAGGACCACGTCCTCCAGGCCCATCCGCTCGAACCAGGCGTCGAGGTAGCGGGCGTGGTCGGCGAACCGGTACGGCACGTCGGGCTTGCCCGAGCGCCCCATGCCGATGAGGTCGGGGGCCAGCAGCCGGGCGTCCGCGCCGACCGCGGGGAGCACCTTGCGCCACAGCCTGGACGAGCCGGGGTTGCCGTGCAGGAAGACCCAGGGGGAGCCACCGCCGGTCTCTTCGTGGTACATCGTCGAGTCGAGCACATCGATCTCGGGCATGAGTCGTCCTTACTTCTGGTCGAAACCTGTGGTCGAAGGGGTTCAAGCGACCGCGTCGAGGCGGCCGGTGACGAGCTCCAGGACGTGGGCGGCCGTCTGGAGGTCCTCTGCGGGGATGCCGGCGTAGGCGCGGGCGATGACCTGCCCGGTCTCCGCGCGGACCCGCGCGAACAGCTCCTGCCCGGCAGGCGTCACGGAGTGTTCGGCGGTGAGGAGCCCGGCCGCGACCAGGCCCCCCAGGTGTCGGTGTGCGGGGTCGGCGCTCCGCAGAGCGCCGGCGAGGCGCCGGGCCAGCCCGTCGGCGCCCAGGGGCGCGGTGACGGCCAGGGCGAGCGCTATCCACTGCTGCTTGGTGATGCCGGTCGGGGCCAGGGCCCGGGCGAGCACGGCCTCGTGTGCGTTCTCGGCCTGGCCGACGATCTCGGGGTTCAGGGTGGGGGACATGACGGCTCCTTGTGTGGGGCGTGATGGAGATTGTGACACTCAGTCTCGTTTAAGCACAAGTACCAAAAAATACTGAGGCTCGTCAGATCCCCAGCGTCGCCTTGGGGTAGGCTCCCCGCCATGGCGGACATCTCGGATGCTCCCGGCCGTGGCGGCCCGGCCGTGATCGACGAACGGTCCCTGCCTCTGCGCGAGCGCAAGCGGCTTCGCACCCGCCGTGCCCTGGCCGCGACCGCGCTGCG
The DNA here is from genome assembly GCF_042429965.1 of Actinoallomurus acaciae. Classification (NCBI taxonomy): domain Bacteria; kingdom Bacillati; phylum Actinomycetota; class Actinomycetes; order Streptosporangiales; family Thermomonosporaceae; genus Actinoallomurus; species Actinoallomurus acaciae. The sequence goes on along the minus strand of NZ_JBHLZP010000341.1, from coordinate 7,162 downwards.
CCTGTTCACCGCCGACGGTTTCGAGGCCACCACGCTGGAGCGGCTGGTGGAGGAGGCGGAGGTGTCCAAGAGCACCTTCTTCCGCGCCTTCCCCGCCAAGGAGGCCGTCGGGATCGAGGCCGAGGCCGAGGTGTGGACGGCCTACACGGCCGCGCTCGACCGGCGCCGGCCGGACGGGGTGATCCTCGACGAGCTCCGCGACGCCCTCACCGGCGTCGCGGCCGCGCTGGACCCGGACTGGGACCGGCGCTACGTGGCCACCCGCAGGCTGATCCTCACCGCACCGGCCCTGCTGGCCTACGTCGACCACTACCGCACCGGCATCGAACGCCAGGTCGTCGCCTGCCTGGCCGGCAAGCTCGGTCTGGACGGCGACGACATGCGCCTTCAGGTCCTCGCCGAGCTCACCACCACCGCCTGGTCCGTCGCCGCCCGCGACTGGGTCCGTGACGACGCCCGCGGCGGCCGTGACCACCTCATCCGGCGGCTCCAGGGAGCCTTCGCCGCGATCCCCGCCGGCCTGCACCTGCGGGCGTCCGGGGAAGGCTGATCACCTCGGCGGCACGCGGGTGGGATAACTTCGAACGCGGTTCGGAACAGTGCCACGGGAGGGCCGATGACCTTCACATCCCCCGGTGACGTACGTGAGCGGCTCGCGTCCGTGGGCTACCTGCCCGACGACGCCATCGCGACGACCGTCTACCTGGCCGCCGCGCTGGGCAAGCCGCTGCTGGTCGAGGGCCCGGCCGGAGTGGGCAAGACCGAGTTGGCCAAGGCGGTCGCCGAGATCACGCAGGCCGCACTCGTACGGCTCCAGTGCTACGAGGGCCTCGACGAGCCGCGCGCCCTGTACGAGTGGAACTACAAGAAGCAGCTCCTGCGCATCCAGGCCGCCGGAGACCAGGACTGGAGCGCCACCCACGACGACATCTTCACCGAGGAGTTCCTGCTGGAGCGGCCGCTGCTGACCGCCATCCGGCGCGCCGACCCGACCGTTCTGCTGATCGACGAGACCGACAAGGCCGACGTCGAGGTCGAGGGCCTGCTCCTGGAGGTGCTGTCGGACTTCCAGGTGACCATTCCCGAGCTGGGCACGATCACCGCCGTACGCCGGCCGTTCGTCGTGCTGACCTCCAACGCCACCCGTGAGCTGTCCGAGGCGCTCAAGCGGCGCTGCCTGTACCTCCACCTCGACTACCCGAGCCCCGAGCGCGAGCGCGACATCGTCAAGGCCCGGGTCCCCGGCATCGAGGACGCCCTCGCCGGACGTCTCGCGCAGGTCGTCGCCACGCTGCGCGCGCTGGAGCTGAAGAAGGCGCCCTCCATCGCCGAGACCATCGACTGGGCCCGTACGCTCCTCGCGCTGGGCCTCGACCACCTCGACGCGGACGCGATCAACGCCACCCTGGGCGTCGTTCTCAAGCACAACTCCGACCAGGAGCGCGCCCGCAAGGAGCTCGATGGCTCTTCTCGATAGGCACATCGGTTTCGTCGCCGCGCTGCGTGAGGCGGGGTTGCCGGTCTCGCTCGCCGAGGGGCTCGACGCCGTCCACGCGCTGGAGGCCGTCGACCTCGGCGACCGCGCGTCGCTGCGCGCGGCGTACGCGGCCACGCTCGTCAAGCGGCCCGCGCACCGTGAGGCGTTCGACCTGCTCTTCGACCTGTGGTTCCCGCCGGTCATGGGCAGCACCGAGGAGGCGCGCGACAAGCCGGCGTACGGCGACCCGGAGCTGACGCGGCTTCGCGACGAGCTGAGCGGCATCCTGCGGAGCGGCGACGATGAGGCCCTGCGCGCCTTCGCCCGCGGGGTCGTGGGCGCGTACGGGCGGGGCGGCGGCGGCTCCGGCCAGTGGTTCTCCTACCAGGTGCTGCGGATCCTGTCGGCCGACACGCTCATGGCCGGGCTGCTGAACGCCGTGCTCGCCGAGCGCGGCGGTCTGGAGGAGAAGGTCGCGCGGCGGACCTTCGCCCAGCGCATCGCCCGGTTCGAGGAGCTCGTCGGGCAGGACGTACGCCGCCGGATCGCCGAGGAGCGCGGCGTACGGCGGGTCGCCCGTGCCAACGTGCGGCCGCCCCTCGAACAGGTCGACTTCCTGCGCGCGACCCGTGCCGACCTGGCCGCCCTGCGCCGGGAGATCCACCCGCTCGCGCGCCGTCTCGCGACGCGCCTCACCGTACGCAACCGGCACGGCCGGCGCGGGCGTCTCGACTTCCGCCGCACCGTGCGGACCTCGCTGTCCACGGGAGGCGTGCCGCTGACCACGCACCACCGCCCGCGCCGCCCGCACAAGCCGGAGCTCGTCGTGCTCTGCGACGCGAGCGACTCCGTCTCCTCCTTCGCGCACTTCACGCTGCTGCTGACGTACGCGCTGCGCGAGCAGTTCGCCAAGGTGCGCGCGTTCGCCTTCATCGACGGGCTGGACGAGGTCACCCGGTTCTTCGCCCCCGGCGCCGACGTGGTCGAGGCGATCACCCGGATGACCGGCGAGGCCGACCTGGTCTGGGTGAGCGGGCACAGCGACTACGGGCGCGCGTTCGCGGTCTTCGAGGAGCGGTACGGCGACGCGATCACGCCCAAGACGTCCCTGCTGATCCTCGGTGACGCCCGGACGAACTATCAGGACCCGGGCCTGGACACGGTCCGCCGGCTCACCGGACGGGCGCGGCACGCGTACTGGCTCAACCCCGAGCCGGCCGGGGACTGGGACTCCGGTGACTCGGCTGCCTCGGTGTACGCCGAGGTGCTGCCGATGCACGAGTGCCGCAACCTCACGCAGCTCGCGGAGTTCGTCGAGACTCTGGCCTGATCCCGTCGCCGAGGACGGGGTATGGCATGCGATATGGACCTTTCGTTCCTTAGGGCGCTGTATGACCGCCCGGGACCGTTCGCGTCGGTCTATCTCGACATGCGGCGTACGGAGGATCCGCGGGCCGTCGAGGTGCGCCGGCGCGTCCAGTGCAAGGAACTGGCCGACCAGGGGGCTCCGCCGGAGACGATCGCGGCGGTCGAACGCGTCGTCCGGGACGAGAAGGAACGGCGGGAGTCCGGTTGCCTGGCGGTGTTCGCGCACGGCCGCGAGGTCGCGTACGCGGCGCTCCTGGACGGCCCGCCACGTGAGGAGGTGGCGCGTTACGCGCCGCTGCCGCACGTCGTGCCGCTGCTCGAACAGCGGGGGGAGCCGGTCCCCCGGCTCGTCGCCGTGGTCAACCGACTGGGCGCCCACCTCACATGCGTCGCGGCGGACGGCACGCGGTGGGGCGCCGTGGTGCCGCCGTCGGTGGAGGCCCCGGTGCACAAGCCCAAGGGCGGCGACATGTTCCGCCAGCCGCACGTTCAGCAGGCCGCGGAGGAGGCCTGGCGCGCCAACGCGAAGAAGACCGCACGCGTGATCGACCAGACCGTCGGCTCCTGCGGGTTCGAGCTCGTGGTGATCGCGGGTGACGTACGGGAGCGCGCCGCCGTACTGGAACAGCTCTCCGAGCCCGTGCTCGCCCGCACCGTCGAGTCGCGCGCCGGCGGACCGGGCCTGGACGCCGACGTCACCGAGACCGTACGGCGGACCCGGGCGGCGCGGATGACCTCCGCCGTGGAACGCTTCAACGAGCAGCTGAGGAAGGGCCGACGGGCCGTCGACGGCCTGAAGCCGGTGATCGGCGCGCTCCGCAACGCCCAGGTCGCGAGCCTGCTGATCGACGGCCGCGCCGACGCCCGCACGCCGGTGTGGACGGGGCCGCACTGCACCGACATCGCCACCTCACCGGACGAGCTGCACGAGCGCGGCGTACCCGATCCGGTTCCGGACCGCGCGGACGCCGCCCTGGTCCGGGCGCTGGCCGGCACGGATGGCGAACTGTTGCTGATCACGCTGGACGGCTGGCGCGCCCACCAGGGGCTGGGCGCCCTGCTGCGGTACGGGGACCGCGCCGCCGTGCCGTGAGACGCCGCAGGCGGATCTACCTGACGCTGATGGGGATCTGCGGGCTGCTCTACCTGGTCGCCTGGACGGTCGTCGCGCCGTTCTCGCGGGTGTGGGCGGTGGCGCTCTCGGCCGTGGCGTCGATCATTCCGCTCGTCGCGGTCATCATCGCCAACCGCGACGGTACGACCTGATCGCCGACCGGCCGGGCGCCCGGCCGGCCGGCGGGAGCGGCTCAGGCGGCGAAGCGCAGGACGGCGCCGATGCCGTGTTCCAGCGGCGGTCCCTCCTCGGACAGGACGACGATCTCCGCACCGGTCTGCGCCAGCGCGCGGGCCAGGACGGCGTCGGCCCGGTCCTGTTCCGGCTCGGCGATGTTCACCGCACGCAGGTCGGCGGCGGAGGTGGCCAGGTCGGTCGGTGCCGGGCCGAACCACAGGCGGTCGGTGGACTCCGGATGATCCTCGATGACCAGCGTGTCGACCTGGGCACGGCGCAGGGCCTCGGTCACGGCGTGCAGGCCGGTGACGGCGAGGCCGCCCTGACCGCGCTCCCGCTGGTAGCGCTCCAGGCGGTCGGTGAGGTTCTCCGCCTCGGCCAGTTCGACGGCGCGGTCCACCTCTTCGGCCAGCGGCGCGCCCTCCGCGTGACGGGACTCGACCGTGCGGGCGAGCACCGGCTTGGACAGCTCGTCCAGCAGCGCGCCACGCGCCTGCGGGTCGCCGGCCAGGACGATCACGGCCGCCTTCTCTCCGGTGGCCTGGTCGTCGACCTCGCGGGCGACGGCCTTGGCGTTGGCGCGCCAGGTGTCCTCGGCCGCGCGCTGCATCCGTGACTGGTCGAGGTCGCCGCCGTGCGGCCTGCGGATCGGGGACTCGGTCTCCGGCCGGACCTCGGTGGTGCGGCGCGTCCGGTCGCGGCCCACCCGGGTGATCGCGGCGCCCTGCCGGTCGGCGACGACGACCAGGTACGGGAGCGGCTCGGGTCCGCTCGCGAGCAGCGGCATGACGTGGGGGAGCGGCCCGCAGCGCGCCTGCTCGCAGACGTACGGCTCGTCCCGTACGTCGGACAGCACGACGCCCTCGCGGGTGGCGAACGCCGCGAGCCCGCCGGAGGTCCGGCGCTCGTCGTGTTCGCGCACCAGGTCGTCGAGGGCGGCCAGGGCCTCCCCGGGGGCACCGGCGGCGGTCGCCTCCTCCCGCAGCGCGCGCCAGCGCAACTCGATGAGCTTGGACGAGTCCTCGGCCGTCCGGGTCATGTCGAGGTAGATCGACACGTACGGACCAGGCCGTTCGTACAACGGTCGGAGAAAGGAAAGGTCCATGTGGCTCGCCGTTACCCGTCCCGGCCGGGCCAAACCTGGCCGCAGCCTTCCCCGGCACGACGCGAGCCGGCAGGGGTCCCCTGCCGGCGGTCGCGGCGCGGGTCTCTACGACCCGGAGGTTCCCACCGGCAGGTCCGGCGGGCGCGGCGTCTGCGGCGCGGGCCCACAGGACGTGGTGGATGAGGCGCAGCGGCGGCGGCAGGATGCTCAGCACCTGCCGCGCCCGGTCGTCCGGCACTCCGTCGAGGAGCCAGGGGAAGTACGCCGCCGCGCCGGACAGACCCGGCCGCCGGCGCCGAACCCGGCCCACTCGGCGTCGGTCAGCGTCTCGCGGATCAGCGGCAGCGCGTCCGTCTCCTCGTGGTCGAGGTGTGCGGTGAGGCCGCCGGCCAGCACGTCGCCGTGCCTGCGCAGCGCGACCGGGTCACCGGCGGCGATGGCCGTGCCGACCGCCTTGAGCTGGGGTCGAGTTCGGCGTGTTCGTCCTCCATGTCGTCGAGCAACCGCGGGTCCTGCGGGCGTTCGGACGGTTTCGCCCGCAGGACGGCGTCCTCGGCCTCGTGGTGCACGGTCAGGAAGCGGCGGAAGCCGTCCCGGCCGGCGCGGACCTCGCGGGAGCCGACCTCGCCGGTCGCGGCGACCGAGGTCAGCCGGTCCAGATCGCGCCGGAAGGCGTCGTGGGCCGCGTACATCAGCGTCAGATCGATCACGGTCGTCTCCGGTGGTGTCATGGCTCGCGCGGCCCGGCCAGGCTGAGCGTCAACAGGGAAAGGTCACATGGGTGATCGACAGCACCTGGGGGATCATCAGCGCGGCCATGCCGCCCGGCAGGACGCGGGCGCCGATGGGCATTTCGGGGCCGGCCGCCACGCCGTGCCGATAATAAGCAGCGAAATAGTAAGCGATCAAACTATCTTTGAGTGAATAGACTGCGCGCATGAAGGACGGCGGGGACGCGGTCGACGTGATCATTGACCAGTGGCGACGGGAACGGCCTGACCTGGACCTGTCCGCGATGGCGGTCTTCGGGCGGCTCGTTCAGGTGGCCGCGATGCTGGGTCCGGTCACCGAGGCGGTGTTCGTGCGGCACGGCATGCGCGGGGGCGAGTTCGACGTGCTCGCCGCGCTGCGCCGATCCGGCCCGCCGTACGCGCTGATGCCCTCGGAGCTCGCGGCCGATCTGATGATGTCGCGGGCCGGCATGACCAGCCGCGTGGACCGGCTGGAGGCGGCCGGGTTCGTGGAGCGCAGCCTCGACCCCAACGACCGGCGCAGCTTCCGCATCACCCTCACCGACAAGGGGCTGAAGGCCGTCGACGCCGCTCTCGGCGAGCACGCCGAGAACCTGGCCCGGCTGTCGGCCTGCATGACGGACGAGGAGAGGCACACCCTCGAACACGCCCTTCGTGGCCTGCTGCGGACCCTCGCCGACTGATCGCCGCCCCGGCGCGGTTACCGGGCCATCGCCCGGGTAGGCGACCGGCATGGCGGACGCGGTGATCTTCGATGTGGACGGCACGCTGGTCGACACCAACTACCTGCACGCGGTGTGCTGGTGGGAGGCGTTCCGGCAGCACGGGCACGGCGTGGACATGGCCGACGTCCACGGCGCGATCGGCATGGGCTCGGACAAGCTCCTCGACCATCTGCTGCCCGCCGACCGCGACCGCGACGCCGACGATGACATGCGAACCGCCCACCGGTCGCTGTACGCCACGTTCTGGACCCGCCTGCGCGCCTTCGACGGAGCGACCGACCTCCTGCGCGCCTGCGCCGGGCGCGGGATGGAGGTCGTCCTGGCCAGCTCCGCGGCCGCCGGCGAACTGGCGGCGCTGCGCGCCGCGCTCGACGCGTACGACGCGATCGGCGCCGCCACGTCGTCCAGCGAGGCGGAGCAGAGCAAGCCGGCGCCCGACATCGT